>NZ_JBLJBV010000057.1:0-102032 GCF_047638075.1 Phaeovulum sp. | reverse complement strand
GGATCAGGCCGATCTCGTTTGTCTGGGCTGCGCGAACGATGCGGTTTTCGGCGGCATTGACGGTATCAAAGCGAGCGGCAGCGACCGTAATTGTCTGATTGGCGCCAACCGATTGCGTGTGGTTTAGCCCGATATCTTCGGTTGAGTTTGCGCGAATGAGGATTGTTTCATCCGCGCCCACCGTCAGCTTGCGGTTGGCCCCGACGGTTTCGGTGTCATTTTGACCGATGGAGACGGTACGGTTAACGCCAACCCATGTCGTCTTGTTGTTGCCAACCGTTTCATCGCGGTCGACGCCAATATCCTGCTTTGCGTTATTGACCACGTTTTCGGCAAAATCGTTACCGATGTGCCGGGTTTCATTGTTCTTGATCAGCTCATTATGGTCTTTTTCGGCCTGAAAATAGACCTCTTCGGCGCCTTTGAGATCTTCAAACCGTAGTTCATTCCAGCCCCCCCCACCCAGCGAGCTTTCAGATTTCCAGCCCGATTGCGTGGCATTGGCGGGCAGGTCATAGGGGGGCATCTGTTCGGCATTGTAAACGCGGCCGGTGATGATGGGGCGGTCGGGGTCGCCTTCCAGAAAATCAACGATGACCTCATGCCCGATACGCGGAATCTGAATAAAGCCAAACCCCGCCCCCGCCCAGGCCGCGCTGACGCGAATCCAACAGGTCGTGTCACCCTGCCCCTCATCGGCGCGGTCCCAGAAGAAATGCACCTTAACGCGGGCGTATTCGTCGGTATAAATTTCTTCGCCGGCCGGCCCAACCACGCGGGCGGTCTGCGGCCCCTTCATCACCGGTTTGGGGGTGCTTCGAGCGGGGCGAAATTTGCCCAGGTTTGGCACCAACCGGTAATTTGCCAGGAATCCGTCATCGCGCGTTTGATCGGCAGAGGCGTTATATTGCCCGTCCCAGATGTCATAATCAACGGACAGGATCAGATAGCCCTGGTTTTCGGTGTCGCGCGGGTAATCGAAAAGGTCGAACACGTTGCCGGATCGTGGCATGCTGGCGGTAGAGCGTGCGTAGATAACATTTCTGAACGCCTGATCCTCGGTGCGCCTAAGTTCGGCCATGGTGTTGCCGGCGGACATGTCCATATAGTGGCCCGGATAGCTGTAGCGCGCTTGTGCGTCGCTGTCGTGGCCCATGGTTTTTCTGGATTTGGCAATCAGGTCGGCCGAGGGCGATTGAAAATTGTAATCGGTCAGCGTGTGTTCGCCTGATACGATAGTATCGGTTCGGCTAAGCCGGGTGATCACGCCGGGGCCGCCTGTGTTGGCGATGTCATGCGGCTCAAACCGGATACTTTCCATATCTGGCGCCGCTTTCAGTTTGCCGGAATCGTCGCTGATGATCAGGGTGTGCTTGTTGTCCTCATACTCAAAATAATAAAAGGCACCGTCGTGTTCCATCAGCCGCTGAATGAAATCCAGATCGGTTTCGCCGTATTGCACACAGTAGTCGCGCAGTTTGGTTGCAGGGCCGCTCAGATCAAAGCGAAAATCATAGATATTGTGTTCGGACAACACCGATGAGATGATTTCTTTCACCGACTGATCCTGGAAAATCCGGTTGTCGGTGGTTTTTGACAGCAGCCACAACTTGGGCCGCAGGATCAGCCGATAGATGAACATATCGGCATCGTCATCGCCCTCAAAGCGGAACTGATCGACCATGCCGTGAAAATAGCGGGGTGTCTCTTGCGCCTCATGGTCGGTTGTGACCGCGACGCTTACCATCTGGCCCAACAGATCGGTGCCCGCGATATTGGGGTCAAAGCTGCGCGCCTGCACGTTGAATTCAAAACATTTACTGACATGATCCGCCCCGGTAAGCCGCGAGAACAGCAAGGCATCCTCGTCAAGCGGAGTCGTCAAATGAGCGATGCGTCCTAAAGCCATTGTCTTCTCCTCGGGTCGGGGCGTGGGGTGTGAAATGCGTGGATAATACCCTATACAATACAGCGAAAATCGGTCGAGCGGGTGGAATTCCGCTAAAGGCCCGGCGGACAGGTCAGCCCTTTCATCGCGGGGCGCACAGAAACCGGGTTAAGCGCGCGGGTAAAATCCATTTCCAAAAACACACGGCCAGATTCGGTGCGCAGATCCAGCAGCAGCCGCTGCCCGCCGTCACGCTGACGCAAGCGTAAGCCGTCCATCAGCCGCATCAGCCCCCATGGCCCGCCATATGTTATGCGCGCCCCCTTTTCCGTGTCGCGAAAGCTGACATCGACGCCGATGGCCGGTTGTGGCCCGGGCCATGCAAATTGCGCGGGCGCGCCGGTTGCGCGCACCGGTTTTGCCACCCCGCCAATGGCAAACATGGTTTGCCCCCGCTCGGCCAAAGCCGCCAGTGTCAGATCGGCACCAAACTGTCCGTCAGCGCCAAAAAGGCCCTCGCCAACCTGCATCGCACGTTCCAGAAATACCGCGCTTTCGGGGGTGACACCGGCAAAGCGCGCCTCTGGTTTCCAGTGCCATGGGCTTTCGCCGGTTTCCAGATAGGGGGCAGCGGTCTGGCGCACGAAGGTGCCAATGGCGCCTTGCGGGCCCAGAAGGGCGGCCAGATCGGCGGGGGCGGCGTCGGGGCCATCGTTGAACGGATAATGCGCCAGCGTGTCGCGGCAAAGTGGAAACACCTGGCTTTGCCAGCCCCGTGTCAACGGGTTGGAGCTTTGCCCCTGTTCGGCCAATGCCGATTGCACCAACACATCCTCTGCGATCTGCACCACGATGCGTGGCGCATTTTTCAGCGCGTTGATAAAGCGGGCCGTATCCTGAACGCTCATCAGGCGCGCAGCGCCGCGGTTTGTGCCGATGTCCGTGGCCCCAAGTGCCACGTTGAGCTGTGAAAACAAGCGTGCGATTTCAGCCATGCGCCCTTGCTCGACATACTGGATCATGGCACCGAATTCGCGCGCGATGGTGATTTGCTGCGCGTGGCTGCGGCTACGGTCGCTACCGCCAACCTGGACCCAAACCTGCCGCAAAAGGCGTGTCAGCGGGTTTTCTGGCTGTGCCAATGCACCCGACACGACAATCGCAGTGTCGCGCTGCCCAAAGGGGCGTACGCGCAGGTCGGCCAGCCACGCTTTCCATGTGGTCAGCGTTTCCAGATGCAGCCGGTCCATCAACAGATCAGGGGAATTGTTTTTGGCGGGCAAGGTATGCCCAGTGATCGGCAGGGCAAGATCACGGGCGCGTTGCACGGCGCCGCCGACCGCGAAATCACGCGCCTCAATCCAGCCTGCAGCGGTGAACAACCCCGCAATTCCCTCGGTCATCGGGCGCCCGGAGCGGCGTAAAAGCACCGTATCCAGCCCCGCTATCGCCGTGGTTGGTATCCATTCGGGCAGCGCGCGCATCCGTGCGGCGCGCAACAGCTCAAGCCATGCGCGGTCGGGCTCGGCCACTTCGGCGGCAAAATCGCGTGCCTGATCCATCACCGCGCTGTCACGCACTGTGATGCCAGGAAAGGGACCGTCAAGCTGGGCGACATGCGGTGCCATCCCCACCAGCCCCGCTTGTGCGCCGTTATCCTCCAGCCAGCCGGTCAGATAGGCGGCGCCCCAGGTATCCGTGCCGGTCAGCACCGACCAGGCGCGCAACGCATCATAAAGGACCAGCCCATCGCCCTCGGTCGCCAATACCTCTTCGATACCCGCAGCGATGGCCGGGGGAGCATAAGTGTTGACCGCGCGGTGATAGGCCGTGTTTGCGTGGGTTTCCGCGTCACCAAAGGGCAGGCGCAGGGCGCGGCGCAGCGGGGCGCGACCCGCCGCCTTTGCGACCCGCGCAGCGGCCGCTTGCAGGGCGGTCAGCCGCGTGACCAACGCGGCCCCGCTTGGCGCATTTTCCAGCCCAATGCCGCGCACCTCGGCGTCGAATGCCGTGATGAGGTGTTCGTGGAACCGATGTTCAAGCCAACCGGCATACCCCGCAAGGCCCAGGACCAGCACCAAAAGATAGGCGGCGATACGCAAACCCCAATGGCCGTTGTCGATGCGGCGATGGGTGTCGCGTTGCGCCTCGGCACGGGCAAGGATATCGCTGAGGAATTGCGCCAGATCAGCATAGGCGCCCCCCTGGCGCGCAGCCGTTTCGCGAAAATCGCGAATCCGCGCGATGGGCATATCGTGGCCCTCAAAAAGCTGTCGTTGCGCCAGTACGGTCCAGCGTGTCAAAGACAGGTTTGCCACCGTGCGTGCCCGCATATCCAGCAACATCGCCAACGCATAGCGCGCCGGTTTTATCGCGTTGGGCGGCGCGCCTGCGCGTGTGGCCTCCTGTTCAAATGCGGCCAGCGCGGCCTCGGCGGTGTCTACTGCGGCGGCGGCGCCCGCGCGGGTCTGCCGCTCCAGATCTTCGACCAGATCCAGCACCGGGCGCGCGGCGGATTTGAACACCGAAGGGGGGGGCTGGTCGGGGCGCGCCACGCTACAACTTTCCTTCAGCCTGCCATTTGAGAAGCGTTTCCACGCCAACCTCGAAATGCATCGAATCCTCGCGGCTGTAGGTGGCGCCCCAATACCAGCCCTCTTCGTTGAACAGTTCCGCCAGCAGCAGCAACCCGAACTGCGTGCCACCATCGCCAAAGCCGTCAAGCCGGCCCTGCAGCTTCAAATCAATTGCGGTGCCCCACGAATGGTTTGACCAGGCCGAGTCTGACCCCCGGATAAGCCGCACACATAGCGCGCCCGCCGTGCCAAGCGCGCCGTAGATTTCCGGTTCGCTTTCGCCTAGTTTTGCGATGATCCGTTCAAGGCTGTCGAGGGCTGGTCTGATCATTGTCACCGTGATCGGGCCAATCTGGCGAGTCTCAAGCAGGGATTTCAGGTGTGGCTGGGTTACGCCGCTGCAATCGACGGTCTTGGTGTCGCGCGGCACGCCCAACAGTTCTAGCATGACACGGTTGCCGGGTTGGGTGATGCCCTTGTTGAAACGTGTCTTGGCCAGCTTCATCACCTCGGTCATTTCCTCGGTGCTACCGTGGCGTTCGTCCTGTTCCAGTTCTGGCGTGGGCAAGGTGACGTTCAGCCCGGCATCGCCCTGCGGCATCGGTGCGGCTGATGCTGTCAGTGCGACCTCTTCCGCCAGGTGTTTGATCTTCGCCTCGGCATCGCGCAGGCCTGTGTGCAATGTCTCCACCTCGGTGCGCAGGCGCGCGGTTTCGGCCTCGGCGCGCTCCAGCCGCAATTCGGCGCTGGCGTCGGCAGTTTGCAGCAATGCGCCTACCACCGCCACCGCGATGCCCGCCACCACAAGGCCGATGGCCACGATGATAGGTCCGATCAGCGCCCCTTCCCGCATCGCGTTACCTTTCGGATGCAAAGGCAACGACGACCGACACATTATCGGGCGCGCCCGCTTCCAATGCCGCGCGCACCAGCAGATTGCAGGTGCCCTCAGGGGTGGGCGATGCGCCCAGCAGGCCCGCAATTTCCTGATCGCCAAGACAGGTGGTCAACCCGTCACTGCACAGCAAAATCCGATCCCCTGCAATAAGCGGGGTGATGGTCGTGTCAATATCAAGCGTGTGTTCAACCCCTACGGCGCGGGTGACCACGTGGCGTTCGGGATGATTTTCACGCTCTGCATCGCCCAAAAGCCCCTGATCGACCATGTCTTGCACAACCGTATGGTCACGCGTCAGCAGGCGCAGCGCCGGGCCACGCAGCAGGTAAGCGCGGCAATCGCCAACCCAGGCAATCGTTGCCGTCGCATTCTGGACGAGGACCGCCACCACGGTGGATCCCATCTGGTTGCCGTGCTGGGTGCGCGCCAGAATCTCGGCGTTGGCGGCGTATAGCTGCGTGCGCAACGCCTGCGGCGCCAAGGTGTCATCCGCGATATGGCTCAGTTTGTCGATCACGATGTCAGAGGCCACGTCGCCGTGACCGTAGCCGCCCATTCCGTCCGCCACAGCCCAAAGCATGCCCGACGGGTCGGTAAGAATGGAATCCTCGTTTCGATCACGCACCAGCCCCCTATGGGTCAACCCGGCCCCATGGAACCGGGGCGCGGTGCCGGGCATCATCATCGGAACGCGGGTTATGGGCGTGGACAACGAAACAACCGCCTTTCAGCCGGATTTTCCTACACGGGCGCGCCCGGTGGTGGCAAAAAACTATACCCGAACACGTTGAACGGGCTGCCTTCAGGCTGTTTTGATGATACTCTAGGTCATGTTCGTCGCAAAATCTTTTTTGGCCGAGGTATCTGTCATGCGTTTCCTCTTGCCCGCCGCTCTTGCCGTTTTTGGTCTCTTTGCCGCCCCCGCCATCGCGCAAGAGGATCTTTCGGTGAATGAGCTGACCAAACTGTTCGAGCGCCAGAAAGCCGCGTTCAGCGAGGCAAATTCAAACAGCCTGGGTCAGGCGCGGGGGCTAAAGCTGATCACCGTTGAAAATGCCACTGTTTCTGGCGCTGAACCCGGCGCGACGGTAACGACCAAGGCCGATGCAGGCCCAATCGACCCCAATAAGCCGCTGGTCGCGACGCCGGTGGTTTTTGGGCAGCTTGACCCGGAATTGCAGGTAAACCTGCGCATCACATTCGGTTTTGATTCCGCCGCCCTTTCGGACTCGGAAAAGCCCAAATTAGACAAGATGTGCCAGGTGTTGCAGCAAAGCGATATCAATCTGGTGCGCATCGTTGGCCACACCGATACCGCAGGATCCGATGAATACAATCAGCATCTGTCAACCTTGCGCGCACAGGAAGTAGCGCGGCATCTGATCGATTCATGCGGCATTGCGCCGTCGCGGCTTCAGACTATCGGCATGGGAGAGCGCTTTCCGGCCAACCCCGAGAATGGCCGCGCCGATGAAAACCGGCGGGTAGAATTTCAGGCGCTGAGCTAAGGCCGACCCCCGCCAGGTCAGCCCAAGGGCGCGGTAGCAGGGTTGCGCCCGCCGCCCGGTTGTTGCGTGACCATTTTTGTCAAGCAAAATTGACAAGCCAACCCTCGATATATATCAGCAGATTTGAACGCCTTTGGGGGGTGCGGCCCAGGGTACTGGGTCACCCCGCCCAAAGGCAACAAAGTCCAGAGTTCCTTCATTCCGTATTTACCTACTAAAAAAGTATGGTATTTCCCATCGGGCAAGTCTTGAAAGGAAATCAATAATGATTCGAACGCTCTTTGGTGCGACCATCCTCTCTGCCGCCTGTTTTGCGGTGTCGGCCAGTGCGGCAGAATACCCGATCGGCGAGCCGCAAGAAGGCGGCGGGCTGGAGGTTGCCGCAGTCTATCTTCAACCGATCGTCATGGAACCAGCGGGCATGATGACGCCCGCGGCAGAGGCTGACATCCACCTGGAGGCTGATATCCACGCGCTTTCGGGCAACCCCAATGGTCTGGCCGAAGGGGAATGGGCGCCCTATCTGCAGATTGGCTTCAAGCTGGTGAAAAAGGGCAGCGACTGGACTGCCGAGGGGCATATGATGCCGATGGTTGCCAACGACGGGCCGCATTATGGCGACAACGTCAAGCTGGACGGCGCCGGCGAATACCAGCTGGAACTTATGGTCGCGCCGCCTGACGGCATGGCCTTTGGGCGCCACACCGACCCTGAAACCGGGGTAGCGGCCTGGTTTGAACCCTTCACCAAGAACTATGATTTTACCTATGCCGGAACCGGCAAAAAAGGCACCTATTGATAGCTGCGAACGGGGCGGCGGCCGTTTCGACCGCGCCCCAAGCTAAGGAAACTGCATGAAACTGCTGGCTAATATCGTGATTCTGGCGCTGAGCCTGTGTCTGGGCACGGCCCGTGCCACGCAGGCAGATGAGTTGCCGGTCATCGACGTGACGTTGAACGACGGCGTTATCACGCCGCAGCATTTTGAGGTGGAGGCCGGCAAACCGTTCAAGCTGGCGATCAAGAACATCGGAAGCACGGCGGCCGAGTTTGAAAGCCTGCGTCTATACAAGGAAAAGGTACTCGCACCGGGGGCGGAATCGTTTCTGGTCTTTCGCAAACTATCGCCGGGCACCTACCCGTTTTACGACGAATTTCACATGAATCTGACAAGTGCCAACGGCACTATCACCGCCAAGTAACCCGAGGCCCGCCATGTTGCTGCAGATACTTTTCATCGTATGGCGCGAAAGCGTCGAGGCCCTGCTGGTTATCGGTATTCTGGCCGCATGGATGGCGGCAAACGATACGGCCCGATCGGGGCGCAAGTATCTGTGGGGCGGGGTTTTGGCCGGTATTGCAGCGGCCTTTGCGCTGGCCGCCGCGCTGATGGTCTTTGCCAATGAACTGTCGGGCGAGGCGCAGGACTGGTTTCAAACGGCGCTGATGCTGGTCGCCGGAGTGCTGATCGTGCAGATGGTATTCTGGATGCATGCCCATGGCCGCACCCTGAAACACGAACTTCAAAACGGTCTGGCAGACGCCGCGCGGCGGCGGCACTGGTGGGGGGTGTTCGCCCTTGCGCTGATCGCGGTTGCGCGTGAAGGCAGCGAAACGGTGGTGTTTCTTTACGGCATTCTGTCGGCAGGGGCTGATGCGGCGGGGGGGCTGATGGCGGTTACAGGCGCTATCGTTGCCGGTTTCGCGCTGGCACTGGCCACCTATGGTGCGCTGCAACTGGGGCGGCGCTGGCTGTCGTGGCGGCTGTTTTTCCGGGTGACCGAGGTGTTGCTGTTGCTGTTGGCCTGTCAGATGTTTACCAGCGGCGCGGAAAAGCTGATCGGGTTGGGCGTGTTGCCCTTTACCGATCCGCTTTGGGATACAAGCTGGCTGCTGAATGATATGAGCCGCTGGGGCGGGCTGGTTGCCGGCCTTACCGGCTATCGCGCGCTGCCGGGGGTGGTGACGTTGGCCGTCTGGCTACTTTATTGGGCAACAGTGTTCGGGGTCGGGTCATGGCAGGCACGGGAACGCGTTGCATGACGGCGATCGACTATACGCATCAGCCACCACAGGCGCGCCTGGCCCGCTTTGGCACCTGGCTGCGTGACCATCGCGGCGCTGTCATGGCGGTGCAATGGGGTGTTGTCTTCGTCTATGCGGTGCTGTTGATCGTGCCCACGGTGCTGCCGTTGCCGCCTGTCGGCGCACATATCTGGAACAACCTGACGCTACTGGCACAGTTTCTGTTCTGGGGGGTGTGGTGGCCGGGGGTGCTGATCTCGATGATGGTGTTTGGGCGCATGTGGTGCGGCATATTCTGCCCCGAGGGGGCGCTGTCGGAATTTGCGGCCAGCCATGGGCGTGGCAGGGCAACGCCGCGCTGGATTCGTTGGAAAGGGTGGCCGTTCACCGCCTTTGTGCTGACTACGGTTTATGGCCAGTTGATCAGCGTCTACCAATACCCGCTGCCGGTCCTGCTGATCCTTGGCGGTTCGACCGCAGGGGCCATGGCTATTGGCTGGCTGTATGGCCGCAACAAGCGGGTCTGGTGCCGCTATCTTTGCCCGGTGAACGGCGTGTTCGGGCTGCTGGCAAAGCTGGCGCCGATGCATTACGCGGTTGATCAGAAGCAGTGGAACGCAGCCTACCACAGCGCAGACTCGATGCGGCCCTTTACCTGTGCCCCACTGGTTGCAGTCCGCACGATGAAGGGGGCCAGCGCGTGCCACATGTGTGGCCGTTGCGCGGGCTTTCGGGATGCGGTGGAACTGAAGACCCGCCGCCCCGACCATGAAATTGTAAATGTGGCGGCGCAGGAAGCAACCCATTGGGACAGTCTTTTGATCATTACCGGCCTGATGGGCGTCGCCATCGGCGCCTTTCAGTGGTCATCAAGCCCATGGTTCATCACCCTCAAACAGGCGCTGGCAACATGGCTGATCCGTCACGGCACGATCTGGCCGTTAGAGCATAGCCTTCCCTGGTTTTTGCTGACCAACTACCCCGGCCGCAACGACGTTTTGTCGATTCTGGATGGCGCGGTGCTGTTGACCTACATCGCCACCACAGCCGCCGTAATAACGGCAGCGGTTGGGCTGCCGCTTGTTCTTGCGGTGCGGATTGCGGGCAAATGGGAATGGCAGCGTTTTCACCACCTCAGCCATGGGCTGATTCCGCTGGCCGCGATTGGCGTGATCCTTGGGCTTTCATCAATGACGGTGACACAGCTAAGGGCGGACGGCTTTGCGCTTGGCTGGATTGGGCCAACGCGGTTTTGGGCGCTTACGGGGGCGGTTATTGCCTCGGCATGGCTGATGGCGCGCATCGTGGGGCGCTATTGCAATGGGTTGCGGCAGGTCGCCGCCACGACGGTGGCCTTTGCAGCGCTCGCCGCCCCGATTTGCGCCTGGTGGCTGCTGTTTTGGCATTGGTGAGCCCGGCAGGACGGTAATCTGCGCGATAATGCGCTCGTCCTACCGGTGATGTTCAACATCGTACCCCCTTTCGGCGGTTCGGATTTTTCTGACTTCCGAACGCCCCGCCCATTTTGGTTAGCGAGGTTGGGGGTGGTGCCAGATCACTTGCCGCCGGTGACAGAGTGGCTCGGTTTGTGCGAATAGCTTTCGAGTATTTCGCAAGCGGAGTGTCGTGCAGATTATGCGACCACCGATACCGGCGTCAGGGTCTTCTACCCGCCTGTTTGGTTCGGCCAATGCTTTATAGTCGGTAGCCTGCCACCCGCAGGATACCCGCAAAGCCCGTCAGAAAGCCCCTCGTAGGGTTGCCGTGCCGCGCCACCTTCTCAAAGCAGATCGGTCCAGATTTACGCCACCCTGGTGATAGGTCTGGTATGGGCGTTAAAGCGGCGGGTGGTCGGCATATTTGGTGACAGCGACATGCTTTGCCGGCCCGGGCAGTGCCCAGCAATGGCCCGAGAGGGGGCGAGTGTGCTCTTGGTTGGTGGGCCGCCTTCGATCTGCCACTTTGTCGTTTTGGCCCTTGTGTTACCTACATCGCAACACCGACAAGCATGGCGCAGGCGCGCAGTGGCGTTGACCGGGAAGCGGACGCAAATGATATCTAGGTGTTCACAGCAGTCTTTGCTGATTTTTATCATATCGGCATCCGCCGTGGAACGGGCTTTAGATCTTCAAAACCCCGCAGCAGCGGCAGAAGAGAACCTTGATCTGATCATCACGTTTGGATCTGTAAACTACCATCACCCGCTTTGCGCGCAACGCTTCGCCGGCCAGAAAGGCGCCGGGCAGTCACTCCATAGCTGGCAGTGACGTTGCAGACCCGTGCCGTGACCTCATCCGGCCAGCACAGACCTGTTGGGCCAGCAAGTGCCCTGATCCGCGACACCTCCCTTTCCCCGTGAAACCCTATCCGGCGCCCGTTTTGGCACGCTACCGGCAACCTCCTGAAAGCTCAATTGTAGGGCGGCATGCATCAAAAGCCACAAAACCGAAGCCTGCATGTAGACGTGCCGCTTATGCATCATGCCGCCATTGCACGGAAGATCTGCCCATCCCGACTGTTCAGATTTCCGAAACCATCCCTGTGATGGGGGCTATTACCGGATTGTTTCATCTAAAACCTCGCACACCTGACGCCGGGGTTGGACAATTAGTGCACCAGAAATTCGGCGTGAAGTGCGCCGGATGAGTTGATGCTTTTTAGAATGTCGATCATGTCACGCGGGCTGACACCCAGCGCGTTGAGACCAGAAACCACATCAGATAGCGAGGAGGTTGCTGCAAGCTCGGCCATTTGGGTCCCTGCATCCTCGGTGATCGATGCGTCAGTCCGCGGGACGATAACCGTCTCACCCTGCGCAAAAGGGTTTGGTTGCACTGCTATGGGCGCCTCTTGTATCCGTAGGGTAAGGTTGCCTTGGCTTACCGCAACGCGCGAAATCTTTACATCTTCGCCCATAACGATGGTCCCGGAGCGTTGATCCACCACGACACGGGCTCGTAGTTCCGGTTGAACGAGCAGGTTTTCGATACGGCCTAAAACATGTGCAGGTGAACGCATATTGGCTGCAACGATGTTCACTGCAACAGTTCCGGCATCTTGCATTAACGCAACACGCTTTCCGAATTCATGATTTATCACGCGTTCAATTCGCTCAGCCGTCGTAAAATCAGGGCTGCGAAGTGCCAAACGAACCGAGTCGAGCGTAGCAAAATCAAAGGCAATCTCGCGTTCGATCCGCGCACCGGATGGAATGACGCCCGCTGTCGGAACGCCTTGCACTACAGAGGCGCCGCGCCCTTCGGCGGACACTCCTCCAGCAATAATCGTGCCCTGTGCAACAGCGTAAATATCGCCGTCTGCTGCGTTCAAGGGTGTCATCACCAGCGTTCCGCCGAGCAGACTTTTTGCGTCGCCAATTGCGGAAACCGTAATGTCGATCTGACTACCGGCGCGGCCAAAGGGTGGCAACGTAGCCGTTACCAGAACCGCTGCCACGTTCTTTGGGCGAAACTGCTCGCCGTTAACGTTAACGCCGAGGCGTTCGAGGATGTTTGCCATGATTTCCTCGGTAAAAGGGGCATTGCGCAAACCATCCCCAGTGCCATTCAGGCCCACGACCAGGCCGTATCCTACCAGATCATTGCCACGAACACCGTCAAACTCTACCAAATCCTTGATCCGAATTGGCGCGGCCATTACTGAAATGGGAAGCAGGCACAGGATCAGTGCAAAAATCAGTTTCATGAGAGATAATCCGTGAGAGAAAGGCGCGAAAGCCGCGCGGTAAGGGTATATAGCGTCTCAAGCTGGGTCTGGACGGCCTCAAGAGCCGTGGCGGTGTCGTAAGGGTCTGCGGCAATCATGCCACTTCTGGCCAGCGTCAACGCTGATGCTTCGGCGGTGTTTCGTGTGGAAACCTGACCAATCTGCGCCTGGGTTGCGCCTATGGCAGCTTGGGTTGCAACCAGCTTATTCCCTGCGGCAAAGACATGCTCGCCTGCGGCGCGGGTCAGATGCGCCCGTTCAGTGTCATTTCCGGCGAGGGCACCATCAGAGACCAATGCGGCAATGGCCAAGCCTCTTATTGCGTCCCGGATGTTTGGATCGGTGGCGTTGATCGGCAACTGCGCCGTTTCACTTTCGCTTATCCGAAATGCAGAAAGGGCCGTCGTCCCCCCGGTATAGGCCTGATCCACAAAACCACCCGAGCCCGTTGGCGCGTCGAACCACATGTCGATCGCCTCCAAAGCGTCTGATGCAGTTGATGCACCTGAGATTGTAGTATGAAGCTTTGCCAAAATGTCTTCGGGCGCCGCCAGTGGGCGCATGTCCGTCGCCGTACCCGAAAATGCATAGCGCCCGGCAGTGTTGGTATTCAGCGCCATGATCATTGACTCGAACTTTTGCTTTGCGTCCGCGGTCGAGGTCGCCACCATTGTGGGGCTGGTGCTAGTGGCAGACGACAACAGCATTGGTCCGGTATCAGCCATAAGCGATTGCATGGTCCCCAACACGCCTTGCATGCTGTCGGCTAATTGTGATGCCTCTGCCGTCGTGAAAGCATAAGAATTAAGGACGGTTAGGGATCTTTCGATCCCGGCCAGTGCCGTAAAATCACCGCGCACTGCAACACCGAGGTCTTTTTGGACGCCGGTGGTTAACTCTTCGGTCAAGCGCGACAGATGGGTCTTTAGCTGCAAATTATGGCGTTGCATCTGGAATGTTTGCGCCATGTCTCCGATGGATTTATAGTTCATACTAAAGCGCCAAGATTTGCTGGATCAATTCGTCTACCGTCTTGATCACACGCGCATTTGCGGCATAGGCCTGCTCAACCTGCAACAGCACCTGCATTTCGTGATCAATGTCTACGCCATCGGCCAACTGCAATTCAGTCAATGCTTCAAACCGTGCTGTCGCATAGCTTTGCCTTTCTTCTGCTGATAATCGCGCGCCTGATGCCTGTGACAAAAGATCACCAGCCAATCCTGAAGAAGACCGGGCAGCGCCTAAGAAACTACCCGATGCGGGTGGGTGTGGCGCAGTCAGGGCTTCGGCCATTGCTGTCAGCAAAGAAGCATCCCCGACACTGCCAGCTGGTCCGGGGCCAAGCCCATCGCGCAGCCGCCGAAGGGCGCCATCTTTTTCGGGGTCGGCATCAGAGTTAATACTAATACGCTCGGCTAAGCCAGTCTCGATCATTGGATCGAAGGCGGCCCCCGCGTCGGTGAAAAGCCCTAAAGCCGTTCCGGAAAGGGTTGGGTCAACATCGGAATCTTGAAACCGGGAAATCAGGTCGCGGGCGAAAGCGTCAAGCTGGGTCTGCATCTTCGGGGCAAGTTCATCACGAATCGCAAAAAGTGCGCCAAGCCTACCGCCGCCCAAAACTCCATGGTCCGACGCAGATACCGGAATATCATTGATCGTTAACCCGGAAAGAGCCCCCGAAGCCAACGTCATATCCGGAGTGATAACGCCAACAGGTGAAAACCCGATGGTGACTGCATTTCCCTCAAGCAAAATCGCGCCGCCGGTTGTAAAAAGTGATATCTGATCATGATCACGCGCCACTTCTCGAATGGGGACGATCAAAGCCACCTTATCGACCTGTTCCTGGCGCTGATCCATCAAGGATGTTGCATCGCGTCCCGAAGCGCGCTGCGCTAGTATATCGGAATTCAACTGGTCAATCCGCGAGAGTGCGTCGTTAAGTGAGGTGACCGTATCGGCAATCCCATTATCTGCTTGCATTCGCGTCTGTCCCAGATCCTTGGATAGGGTATTCAGTTGACCTGTCACCCCTTTTGCGGCGTTCAGTACTGCGGCAAGGCGTGCCTCGCTATCTGGCCGGCTTGCGGCCTCGATCATGGATGATTCCAGTTTCACAATTCGTGAGGATAGTGATCCGTCTGCCCCCGGCGCGCCAAGCGATGCCTCAAATTTTGTATAAAAATCTGTTTTAACCGAGCTGTTTTCAGTTTCTGACATCGCAAGCCGACGATCTGACAGAACCGCCTGATCAACTACCCGGTTAACACCATTGATGCGAACGCCTGCACCGTCTCCACCTAGCGATAACGATGACAACGAAAGCTCGCGTCGGGCATAGCCAGCAGTTAGTGCATTTGCAGTGTTCGCTGACACGACCTCAGCCGCCCGGGAAGCGGCTGAGAGACCGGATAACGCGTTCGATAGTGAGCTTGAAATACTCATGTCTCAACTTCCGCTCATGGGCCTACGGGTTTCGGGGTCAGCGCTTGATGTTGGTGGTTTCTTGCAACATTTCATCAACGGTCTGGATGACCTTCGCGTTTGAGGAATAGGCGCGCTGGGTTTGAATCAGATTGGTCAGCTCCGCCGCAACATCAGTGGTTGACCCTTCGCGCGCATAACCAACCACTGCCCCCGTAGGCCCATCACCCGCATCCCACAAAAAGAACGATCCCGAATCCGGAGACACCTGAAAGGTTTGATTGTTCAATGTGGTCAACCCGTTGGGGTTGGGCACGTCAACAAGCGGTATCTGGTATAGTGTACGGATAAATCCGGTGTCGTAAGTGGCGCGGATGTAGCCGTTCTCATCCACCTCTACGGCAGTCAGGTTTCCAACAGGTGAGCCATCCTTGGTAATTGACGTAGTTGCAAAGCTGTCCGATAGCTGGGTCAGGCCGTTGGTATCGCCAATTTTTCCAATCGCCATTTCCAAAGCGCCGCCATCAACCGTTAGTGCCAACGTTCCTGTGCCGCTGTCATAGGCCCCGCCAGAATTGACATGGACGTTGGCAAGCGTGCCGCCATTACCGCGAGAGGCGTCAAAGGTTAGCGTATAATCGCCGATCGGCGCATTGCCCTGTGCCGAGTCCTTGATCACCATACGCCACTGATTGGACTGTCCTGTTGCCGGGACGACTGGCTCAAAGGTAACAGAGAGCGTTTCTGACGTGCCCAGATTGCCAAAATACTCAATGGAAGCTGGTTGAATGCTGCCTGCTGAACCGGCCTTGGTTTCTACTGCAGGTAGGTTGACCCCCAACCTCATTTTGGTTGTAGGGTCGCCCGCCGTCTGATTGGAATTGATTACGACCGGTTTCAGCCCCGCCTGAGTATCGCGCGGCAAAACGGAAATACTACCATCAGCATTCGCTGGCCAACCTAGCAGAACCAAGCCTGATCCCGTTTTCAGCGTGCCAGTACTATCCGTATGAAAGCTGCCCGTTGTGGTCATCATCAGCGGTTGTTCGCCGGTTATATTGCCCAGGGATACCTGGGTTGTGACGGGCAGCATCCCGCGCCCTGACACAGCAATATCCAACGCGTTCGACGTCGAAACCAGTGATCCACGCTCATCTATCAGGCGCGAGGTTGCGGCGCGAACGCCCCCGGCAGAATAGACGCCTGCGCTGCGCGCCTGATTGATAACCATACTGTCAAAATCCGCCGACGCACGTTTATAGCCGTAAGTGGCCGAGTTGGCGATGTTGTCAGAGATGGTCGCAAGTCGGGTTGCATTGGCTGCAAGGCCCGCCACGCCCGCATTCAGCGAAGAAGAAATGGACATTAGAGGTGCGCCTTTCTGATGCTGCGTCCTGTGATCTGCGGTCACATTGCGCACTGCAGCCTTAACATCGCCCTAACGCCTAAAATTATAAGAACTTTGCATCTATTGGCCGGCCACACTGGGTGCAGGCATTTCAGCCTGGCGATACCCGCCCACACCAGGCGCATATGCGACCGCCCATAAACATCTGCAACCGTGACCCTTTATAGCACAATGCCGTAAGTCGTCAGCGCAGATGGTGCCGCAGCACCTGAATTTCTAAATTTTCAGAAGGGTCTGAAATATCCGGTATGGGCGCGTTTTGACACGCGCCACACGCCGTTTTCTGTTGATCCCCAAAGTCAGGTTTTCGCATCACGTTTATGGCCGCTTCATCGCGTCGCGCAGGGCTGCGCCGAAGCTTCCGGTTTCCGCAGGCTTTGGCCCCGCGCTGGCGTGGCGGGGGGCAGGCTTTCCGCTGGGTTTCGGGGTGGATTGCGGACGTGGTTCGCCGCCATCCTTGCGCATCGTCAGGCCAATGCGTTTGCGGGCGGGGTCAACCTCGGTCACGCGGACCTTGACCACATCGCCTGCTTTGACCACCTCATGCGGGTCTTTGACAAAGCGGTCGGCCAGTTGGCTGACATGGACCAACCCGTCCTGATGCACGCCGATATCCACAAACGCGCCAAAGGCGGCGACGTTGGTGACCGTGCCTTCCAGCAACATTCCGGGGCGCAGGTCGGAAATCTCATTCACCCCCTCCGCGAAGGTTGCGGTGCGAAACTCTGGGCGGGGGTCACGACCGGGTTTTTCCAGCTCGGCCAGAATATCGCGCACGGTGGGCAGACCAAAGCTGGCATCGACAAAATCACCCGGTTCCAACGCGCGCAGGCGCGACGGATCGGCAGAAAGGCTGCGCAGATCACGGCCACAGGCGGCAATGATACGGCGCGCAAGGCCGTAAGCCTCGGGGTGGACGGACGATCCGTCAAGCGGCTCTGTTCCGCCCTGAATGCGCAAGAAACCGGCGCATTGCTCATAGGCTTTGGGGCCAAGGCGGGCAACCTTCAGCAGCTCTTTCCGGGTCGCAAAGGCGCCGTTCATATCGCGGTGCGCAACGATGGTTTCGGCCAGCCCCGGCCCGATTCCGGCCACGCGCGCCAACAGGGGCGCCGAGGCTGTGTTGAGTTCAACCCCCACGGCGTTCACCGCATCCTCGACCACTGCATCCAGCGCGCGGCCAAGGCGGTACTGGTCGACGTCATGCTGATACTGGCCAACGCCGATGGACTTGGGCTCGATCTTGACCAATTCGGCCAGCGGGTCTTGCAGCCGCCGTGCGATCGACACCGCACCACGAAGGCTGACGTCAAGATCGGGAAACTCTTGCGCCGCCAAGGCCGAGGCCGAATAGACCGAGGCCCCGGCCTCTGATACGATTACCTTCATCGGGCGCGGGCCGCTGCCGGGCAGCAGCGTCAACAGGTCCGCCACCATCTTTTCGGTTTCGCGGCTGGCCGTGCCATTACCGATCGCGATCAACTCGACCCCATATTTGCGGATCAGGGCGGCGATAGTGGCTTGCGCGCCGCGCAGGTCGTTCTTGGGTTGGAACGGATAGACGGTGGCAGTGTCCAACACCTTGCCCGTGGCATCGACGACGGCGCATTTCACCCCGGTGCGGATGCCCGGATCAAGGCCCAGTGTGGCGCGGCTGCCGGCGGGGGCCGCCAAAAGCAGGTCTTTGAGGTTGCGGCCAAAGACGCGGATTGCCTCTTCTTCGGCGCGGGCACGCAGATCGGCCAGCAGGTCGATGGTCAGCGTGGTGCGCAGCTTGACCCGCCAGGTCCAGCCCGCCACATCGGCCAACCACAGATCGCCAGGCGCGCGGCCGGTAGCGGCCAGCACCGCGCGGACCATTCCTTCGGCGGGGCTTTGGCCTGGCGCGGCACCGGCGTCCACCTCCAGATCAAGGTTCAGGTGGCCCTCATTGCGGCCCCGAAACATCGCCAGTGCGCGGTGACCTGCGGTGGTGGCCCAAGGCTCTGAATGGCTGAAATAGTCGGAAAACTTTGCGCCAGCGGTTTCCTGCCCCTCGATCACGCGGGAAACGACGCGGGCAAGACTGCGCATATGGCCGCGCAGACGGGCCAGCAGATCAGCGTTTTCGGTCACGCCCTCGGCGATGATGTCGCGCGCACCATCAAGGGCGGCTTTCACGTCTGGGACGGCGTCGGTGATATAGGCGGCAGCAAGATCGGCTGGGGTCAGCGTATGGTCCGCGAGGATCGACTCGGCCAAAGGTGCCAGCCCGTTTTCACGGGCAATCGTGGCGCGGGTGCGGCGCTTGGGTTTGTAGGGCAGGTAGATATCCTCAAGCTCGGCCTTGGTTGTGGTGCCCGCAATCCGCGCCTCAAGGTCGTCAGTCAGCTTGCCCTGTTCGCGGATCGAGCCAAGGATCGTATCGCGCCGCGCCGCCAGTTCGCGCAGATAGGCCAGCCGGTCGGCCAGCGTGCGGAGCTGCGTGTCGTCCAACCCGCCGGTCGCCTCTTTGCGGTAGCGCGCCACGAAGGGCACCGTGGCGCCCCCGTCCAGCAGTGCCACGGCGGCGGTCACCTGATCGGGGCGGGCGCTGATTTCAGTGGCGATCAACGCCGAGATCTGGCGGGCGGAAGCAACAGAGACGGTCATGCGCGGCCTTTCCTATGTCTGGGCCGCAAGCCATACCCCGGTAGCGCCCCGCGCTCAAGCCGGTCAGCGCAGCCGTTTGCCCGCAGCGTCAAAATGAAAGCTGCGGGTTGGGTCGGGGGTAAGGTGGACAGCCTCATCAACGGTAAAATCTTGCTCGCCAAACAGGCGCACCGTCAACAGGCCATGCGGCTCTGCGCGGATATAGACCAGCGTTTCGCTGCCCAGCTTTTCAATATGGCTGACGGTGCCCGCTATCGGGCCTTCGCTGCGCGAAATTCCCAGATGTTCGGGGCGGATGCCAAGGGTGGCGCCGCGTGTGCCAAGGGCGGTGGCGTCCAGAAAATTCATTGTCGGGCTGCCGATGAACCCGGCAACAAAGGCATTGTCGGGGTCGTTGTAAACATCCATCGGGGCACCGACCTGCTCTACCCGACCCGCATTCAGCACGACAATCTTGTGGGCCAGTGTCATCGCCTCGATCTGGTCATGGGTGACGTAGATCATCGTTGCGCCCAGATCGCGGTGCAGGCGGGCAATTTCGATCCGGGTCTGGCCACGCAGGGCGGCGTCAAGGTTTGACAAGGGCTCGTCAAACAAGAACAGCTTGGGCGTGCGTACGATGGCCCGGCCAATCGCGACCCGCTGGCGCTGCCCGCCCGACAGCTCTGCCGGGCGCCGTGTAAGCAGCGGCTGCAACCCCAGCATATCGGCCGCCTGCCCAACCGATGCTGCAATTTCCGCCTTGGACGCGCCTGCCTGTTTCAGCGCCAGCCCCATGTTGCCGGCCACAGTCAGGTGCGGGTAAAGCGCGTAGGACTGAAACACCATCGCAATTTCGCGCTTGGCCGGGGCCACGTCATTGACCCGCCGACCAGCAATCTTGACCTCGCCCGAGGTGACATCTTCCAGCCCGGCAATCATCCGCAACAGGGTCGATTTCCCGCACCCCGAAGGGCCGACGAAGACGCAAAACTCGCCTTCGGAAACCTCAAGGTCCACACCCTTGATGACCTCGACAGGGCCGAAGGATTTGGTGACATTGGAAAGGGTCAGGGCACCCATCAGCGCCTCCTAAAGTTTGACCGGCAGGCCCGTGCGCACGCTTTCATCTGCCGCAAGGCAAATGGCGAGCGACTGGACAGCATCGGCAAGGTGTCGGGTCAGGTCGAGGTCATTGATGATAGCGTTGGCGACAAAGGCGGCCTGAAGGTCGCATAGCGCCTGATGGCCCGGTTCATCGGTCATGTTCAGGTCTTCGTCGGGCTGGCCGTTGCGGTGGATACGCAGCGATGAGGTTTTGGTATGTGTGTCTATATCGTCGGATTTGGCACTTTCCGGCATGCGGATCGACACCGCGCCATTGGGGCTGACCACGTCTTTCACGAAAAATGCGGTGTCAGACATCATCGGCCCCCAGCCTGCTTCGTACCAGCCAAGGCTGCCATCCTCGAACAGCACCTGAAAATGACCGTAGTTATACATATCGGGCGCGATTTCATCCGATAGCCGCAGCCCCATGCCGCGCACTTCGCGGGCGCGGGCATCGGTGATCTGGCACATCACATCAACATAGTGAACGCCGCAATCGACAATCGGCGGGGTCGTCTTCATCAGCGCCTTGTGCACCGCCCATGTCGGCCCCGAGGATTGCTGGTTCAGGTTCAGCCGAAATACATAAGGCCCACCCAGCGCCCGCGCCTCGGCAATAAGCCGCTGCCAACTGGGGTGGTGGCGCAGAATATATCCCACCACACATTTGCGCCCGGTTTTTTGGGCCATATCGGCCACACGCGCCGCATCTGCCACGGTGGTGGCCAGCGGTTTTTCCACGAATACATGCGCGCCCGCCTGCATCGCGGCCACGGCAAAATCAGCGTGGCTGTCGGAATAGGTGGCGATAGAGACCAGATCGGGCTGCAACCTCGCCAGCGCCTCGGCATAGTCAATGCTGACCGGGTAGCTGCGTAATTCGGCGGGTAGATCGACCGGGCTGCGGTTGATCAGTCCCACAATCTCAAACGCCGGGTCTGCGTGATAGGCCAGCGCATGGCTGCGCCCCATATTTCCCAGACCCGCCACCAAAACCCTGATCATTTAACCGCCCCCGCCGTAATTCCCCGGATCAACTGGCGCGAAAACGCCAGATAGAGAACCAACACCGGCAAAATCGCCAGCGACAGCGCCGCCAGAACCGCGTTCCAGTTTGTCACGAACTGCCCGATAAAGACTTGGCTGCCCAGCGTCACCGTCTTGGTGCTTTCGGCGGGCGCAAGGATCAGCGGAAACCACAGATCGTTCCAGATCGGGATCATCGTGAACACTGCCACCGTCGCCATCGCGGGCCGTACCAATGGCAATACCAGCGTGAAAAAGATCCGGTATTCGCTTAACCCGTCAATTCGGCCGGCGTTCTTGAGGTCATCCGAAACCCCGCGCATGAATTCAGACAGGATGAATACCGCCAAGGGCAGCCCCTGCGCGGTATAGACCAAAATCAGCGCGGTCAATGTGTTGACCAACCCACCCGCAACCATCATCTGCAAAATCGCCACCGTGCCCAGCCGGATCGGAATCATGATCCCCAGTGCCAGATAAAGCCCCATCAGCAGATTGCCGCGAAACCGGTATTCGCTAAGCGCAAAGGCCGCCATCGCGCCAAACAGCAGCACGAAAAACAGGCTAGCCACCGTGACGGTCAGCGAGTTCTGAAAATAAAGCAGAAAGTCGCCCTGCTCCAACACGGTGCGGTATCCGACCGTGTCAAAGGTGCTGGCCGAGGGCAGCGACAAGGGCTGCGAAAAGATCGCCTTGCGCGACTTGAAACTGTTGATCACCACCACGAACACCGGAAACAGCGCGATCAGCGTATAGGTTATCAGCACCGCATGGGCGGCAATGGTGCGGCGGGTTGAGGCGCGGGCCTGTGCCATGATCCCCCCTTAGAACTGATAGCGGCGCAGCCGCGTCTGAATGGCGAACAGATAGACTGATACCCCGGCCAGAATGATCAAAAACATCGCCGTCGCAATGCTGGCCCCCATATGCGGGTCGCCCAGTTGCAACTGAAACCCAAAGAAGGTGCGGTAAAGGAATGTCCCCAGAATGTCGGTCGCGTAGTTCGGCCCGGCAAGTGCACCCTGGCTGACATAGATTAGGTCGAACGCATTGAAATTCCCCACAAACGTCAGGATCGAGATGATCCCGATCGCGGGTAGTATAAGCGGCAGCTTGATCTTCCAGAACTGGCTCGCGCCGGTGACGCCGTCCACCTCGGCCGCCTCCAGAATTTCATCGGGAATGCTTAACAGCGCGGCGTAGATCAGCATCATCGGAATACCCACGAACTGCCAGACAGAAATCAGCGCCAGCGTCGTCAGCGCATAGGCTTCCTTGCCCAGCCAGGGCGCAAATAGCGCCTTCAGCCCCACCGCATCCAGCATCCCCGGCGCAATCCCCCAAATTGGCGACAGGATCAGCTTCCACACAAACCCGACGATCACGAAGCTGAGGATCGTCGGAATGAAAATCGCCGTCCGGTAAAAAGCCGCCATTCGCAGGCGGGGCGATGACAAAAGCGCCGCCAGCGCCACCCCGATCGGGTTTTGCACCAGCATATGCACCACAAAGAACCACGTGTTATTGCCAAGCGCGTTCCAAAAACTCTCTGACCAGCGCGGATCTCCGAACAGGGTGCGGAAATTGTCTAACCCTACAAAGGCCCTCACCCCGTCCACCATATTGAACAGCGACAGGTTCAGCGTTGCGAACAACGGCACGATCATGATCGCGGTATAGACCGCCACCGCAGGGGCAAGAAACACCCCGATATGCCAGCGGATCGGTTTCCGTTCTGCCATGATCGCCCCTTTCACTCTGGTAAAGATATCCTCGGGGGGTGCGGGGGGCAGACAGCCCCCCCGCACCCAAAGCCTCAGCCCGCGCTTACTTTTGCGGATCGTACCACGAGGCCAGCCCCTCTTGCAGGCGTTTTCCGGCATCCTCGGGGGTTTCAGACCCGCGGATCACGTTGGCGCTGGCGTTCCAGGTCTCGTTTTCCAGGTTCGGCGTGCCACGCGACAGGATCTGATAGGTCGACCGGATCGTCGATTTACAGGTGTCGCGCCAGCTGACGAATTCCTGCGCCAGCGGGTCTTCCAGCGTCACAGGCGCATTCTGCAATGAAAAGAACCCCGGCAGCGCGTTGGAATAAAGGCTCGCAAATTCAGGCGTGCCGACCCAGTTCAAAAAGGTCTTCGCGGCCTCGGCATTGGGCGACGCGGCGTTCAGCCCGATGGCAATATCGGCATGGTCCGAAATGTAGCACTCATCGCCTTCGGCCTGAACCGGCGGGTTGAAGGCTCCCATGTCGAAATCAGCCTGCGCCCGGAACCCCGAAATTTCCCACGAACCGGCGGGGTAGATCGCGGCGCGGCCCAGTGTGAACAGGTTTTGGCTGTCGGGGTAGGTCTGTGCCTCGAACCCGTCACCCAGATAATCCTTCCACTTAGCCAACTGCCGATAGGGCGCAACCCAACCCTCATCGGTCAATTTCTGGTCGCCCTTGATCAGCGCCAGACGGCCTTCCTCGCCTTTCCAGTAGTTCGGGCCGATGTTGTTATAGCCCATCGTTGCGGCTTCCCACTGGTCATTGGTGCCCATCGCCATCGGGATATAGGTGCCGTCTTCCTTGATCTTGTCCAAGACGGCAAAGAATTCGGCTTCGGTCTTGGGTGGCTCAATCCCCAGCTCGGTGAAGGCGTCCTTGTTGTAGATGAACCCATGGATGACCGAGGCCATCGGCACGCAGAACGTATGCGCCCCATCATCGGTCGACCACGCAGATTTGGCCACATCACTGAAATTAGCCATCGCCGGAAGGTCGGTCAGATCGGCCAGTTTGCCCTTTTTGTATAGCTCAAGCGAGGCATCGAACGGGCGGCAGGTAATCAGATCGCCCGCAGACCCCGCATCCAGTTTTGAGTTCAGCACCGCGTTGTATTCGGGCGGGGCCGAGGGGTTGAACTTGACTTTGATACCGGGGTTCGCGGCCTCGAACGCGGGAATGATCTTGTCTTGCCAGATCGTCAGGTCGTCATTGCGCCAGCTTTCGATGTTTAGCGTCACGTCCTGTGCGTAGGCGGCGCCGCCCAGCAGCGTGCTGGCCAAAAATGCCATACGAAGGGTCTTGGTGGTCATTGTCTTCTCCCGTTGTGGGGGGCGTTTGCCCCTGATTTCTATGTTTTCAGCGCGGCGAGCGCTGGGCCCAGTTGCCCCCCGCTCGCCGTCAACAGACCCTGCGCCTGTTCCATACTGGCCCCGGCGGCGATTAACACCGCCGGTTTTACCGCGCCGCCCGCAGCGTCCAGCGCCGCCACGGCCTCTGCCTTGGTGCGGTCTGCAAGATCCGCCACGATCCCGGTGGCGCGTTCCATCAGCTTGGCATTCTCAGCCTGAAGGTTGACCATCCTGCCCGCATGAATATGCCCTAGCAGCATCGCCGCCCGGGTCGAGATCACGTTCAGGGCGACCTTTTGCGCCGTTGCTGCCGCCATACGCGTCGATCCTGCCAGCATCTCGGGGCCTGTGTCCAAAAGCACGGGCAGATCGCACTCGGTCAGAAGGGGGGCGTCTGCGTTATTGGCCAGCCCGGCCACCTTGGCCCCTACAGCGCGGGCGGCCCGCGCCACCGCCATCGTGTAGGGTGTGGACCCCGACGCCGAAACGCAGATCACCAGATCGCCCACCTTTGGCGCTACCTTTGCCAGATCGGCCCGCGCGGATGCCGGGTCATCTTCGACCTGACCCTTCATGTGAACCAGCGCGTCAGTGCCGCCCGCAAACAATATCGGGGTGCGGTCGGGCGGCAGACCAAAGGTGCCCGCAAGTTCCAGGCAATCGGCCAGCGCCATCAGCCCGGCGCTACCTGCGCCTGCGTAGATCAGCCGATGCCCTTGGCGCAGCGCGTCTGCGGCCATGGTTGCGACATCCTCAAGCGCGGGCAAGGCGGGGCGAATAGCGGCAAGAGAGGCGGCTTGCGCTTCAAAAAGCTGCGTGACAGCGGCCGTGCCCGTCAGGGCGTCCAGCCCAGCGGCCAACGGATGCGATTCCTCGGTGCGCCGTGTGGTCATTCGAATCTTCCCCCTCCGTAAAATTATAATGCCAAACTAATACCAATAGTAAAGCATTTTGTCGGGAAGGCCCTATCGCTGGGTTAAATTAGTTGATCCACGAAGCGCTTCCCCTTTTGGTATTGTTTTGGTATCGTTTCCGTAGCGGGAGGGTCCAACATGTTCTTTTTGGGTGTGGATGGCGGGGGCACCGGGTGCCGTGCGGCGCTGGCCGATGGCGCGGGTCGGATTATCGGGCGCGGCGAAGGTGGCCCGGCCAATATTGCCACCAACCCCGAAGCAGCCCGCAGCAACATCCTTGATGCCGCGCGCCAGGCCCTTGGCGATCACGCGCCCGAAGCCGAGGTTTGCGCCGTTCTGGGCCTTGCCGGGGCGAACCTTCCCGAACGCGCCAATTGGCTGGCCGCGCGTTTGCCCTTTGGCCGTGTAAGCGTGGTCTCAGACGCGCGGATTGCCGTCAAAGGTGCGTTGGGTGACGATGACGGGATTGTTGCGGCGGTGGGAACCGGGTCGGTATTTGCCAGCCAACGCGCGGGGCAGATGCGGATCATCGGCGGGTGGGGGTTCTTGCTGGGCGATGAAGGTTCGGGCGCATGGATCGGGCGGGCACTATTGATACGGGCGTTGCGCGCGCTTGACGGTTTTGTGCCTATGACCCCCTGCCTGCGGGCGGTGTTGGACGAACGCGGCGGTGCCCCGGCCGTGGTCGATTTCGCCAAAACGGCGCAACCCGCAGATTTTGCAGCCTACGCACCGCGTATTCTGGCCGAGGCCGCGGCGGGCGATACGGCAGCGCAGGCCGTCATATCGGCTGCCGCAGATGAGGTGACGGCAGCCGTTGTGTTGTTGCAGCAAGAGGGCGATACCGTTCCCGTGGTGTTTCTGGGCGGGCTGGGCCCAACATTCGCGGTGCGAACGCGGGCGCTTTGGCCGGTTCTGCCTGCCAAGGGAACGGCGCTGGACGGGGCGCTATGGCTTGCCCGGCAGGGGGGCGGCTGATGCATCAGATATTTTCGCCTGACGGGTTTGCAGACGCCGGCGCGGGCCCGCTTTACCGCCAGCTTCAACGCCGGATCGCCGCAGCGATTGCTGAACGTCGCCTGCTACCCGGTGACAGCCTGCCGCCCGAACGTGACATGGCGGCGATGACCGGGTTGTCGCGGGTGACGGTGCGCAAGGCGGTGCAGGCATTGGTCGAGGCGGGGCATCTGGTGCAACGGCGCGGGTCTGGCACCTTCGTCGCCCCTAAAGTCGAACGGTTGGAACAGGCGCTGTCGTTGCTGACCTCTTTCACCGAGGATATGGCGCGGCGCGGGAAACAGGTGGAATCGGTCTGGCTGAACCGGGCGCTTCATTCCCCCACGCCGGAAGAGGTTATGGCGCTGGGCCTTTCAGCCAAAGACCGCGTCGCCCGGTTGGAGCGTGTTCGCCGTGCCGATGGTGTGCCGCTGGCGATAGAACGCGCGGCGCTGTCATCTGCGGTTTTGCCAGATCCGATGCAGGTGGATCGGTCCTTGTATGCGGTCTTGGCCGAACGTGGCCTACGCCCTGTGCGCGCGGTACAGCGTATTTCGGCCGCCAATCTGGGTGCGCAGGATGCCGCACTTTTGGAGGTGCCGGTCGGGGCTGCCGGTCTTAGGATCGAGCGGATTTCCTATCTGCCTTCGGGTCGGGTCGTGGAATTCACCCGCTCGGTTTACCGGGGCGATGCGTATGACTTTGCCGCAGAGTTGCAAATTGCGCCGGAAGGCGCAGAAGGGTCTGTATGACCCCGATAAACCCGTAATCGACGGAGTCAATATGAACGTTCAAATCTTTTCCGGAGCCATGGTGTTTGATGGCGGACAGATGCTGGCCGATCACTCGGTCGTGGTTAAAAACGGCTCTATTACAGCCATTCTGGCCGATTCAGACGTGCCCAATGGCGAAACGGTCGTGTTGCAGGGCGGGGTGTTGGCGCCCGGTCTGATCGACCTTCAGGTCAACGGCGGCGGCGGCGTGATGCTTGACGGTTCGGCCGATGTCGCGTGCATCGCACATATCTGCGCCACCCATGGCGGGCTGGGCGCAACGGGCATCTTGCCAACGCTGATCACCGACACGCCGCAGGCCACTGCGGCCGCTATTTCCGCCGGGATCGCGGCGGCGCAGGCGGGTGTGCCGGGCTTTTTGGGTCTGCATCTGGAGGGGCCGCACCTGGACCCCCGCCGCAAGGGCGCGCATGACCCTGCCCTGATCCGGCCGATGGACGAAGGTGACCTTAAGGCGCTTTGTGTGGCGGCAGCGGCGCTGCCCGCGCTGATGGTGACATTGGCCCCCGCATCGGTCACGACCGCGCAAATTGCCACCTTGGCGGCGGCGGGGGCGGTGGTCAGCCTTGGTCATGCCGACTGCACCCTGTCCGAGGCGGATGCCGCGATGGATGCGGGCGCGCGCTGCGTTACCCATCTTTTCAACGCGATGAGCCAGTTGGGCAGCCGCGAGCCCGGTCTTGTCGGGGCGGCGCTAAGGTCGCGCCCTTATGCCGGGTTGATTGCCGACGGGCTGCATGTTCATCCACATACGATCGGGCTGGCGCTGGCGGCCAAGGGTCTGGGCAAAGTGTTTCTGGTCTCGGATGCGATGGCGGTTGCGGGTACGGATGTGACGGATTTTACCTTGGGCGGGCGTCGCATTCTGCGCCAACAGGGCCGCCTGACGTTGGAGGATGGCACCCTGGCCGGGGCCGACCTGACCCTGCCCGAGGCAGTGCGCACGATGATCCGCATCATCGGCCTGCGGCCTGAACAGGCGTTGGCCATGGCAACCAGCGTGCCGGCGGGCCTGTTGGGGCTAGCGGATGAAATCGGCCTTATCGCGCCCGGCGTTGTCGCCAATTTGGTGCATTTCGATACGGATTGGCAATTGGCGGGCGTCTGGCGGGCAGGAAAGCCGCTGGTGCAGGCAAAACCCGCTGGCCCCGGCTCTTGAAGGGTTCATGGCCCAGCCAGACCAAGGCGATGGGTGGGTCACGTCTGGGTATCGCCGGGACAAGGCGCGATTCATCCCCTTTTTAGGGCCGCATATAGGGAAACGCCGCCCCTCGATTGCCTTGCGCGATCAGGGATGAACGATTCCGCTGTTGTTTCCTTGGGCCAGAACGGCTAACCCGCGCAGCGAATGAAACACATATCCGACAGGCGCGAAATATGGCCAAACGGCCCGTGAACCAGTGGAAAACACTCGACAAGGATCTTGGCCGCATTGGCCGCCTTGAAGATGCGACGCAATTTGTGGCCCGGCCCTTGGTGGCGCCGGGCATCGCGCTGGCATTCATCGTGCTGGTAGCGGTAGGCGCAATGCTGTTCATGGGGCGCGAGTCGGTTTCCATCGTGGTTGTCGCCGCCGCGGCAATCGGTGCCTATATGGCGCTGAACATTGGCGCCAACGATGTTGCCAACAACATGGGCCCCGCGGTCGGTGCCGAGGCGCTGACCATGGGCGGTGCGCTGATCATCGCGGCAATCTGCGAGACTTCTGGCGCGTTACTGGCGGGTGGCGATGTCGTCAGGACGATATCTTCTGATATCGTGGCCCCCGGCACAATGGCCGATAGTACCCATTTCATCTGGGCGATGATGGCAGCCCTGTTGGCGGCAGCACTTTGGCTAAATCTGGCAACCATGTTGGGCGCGCCGGTTTCCACCACCCACTCCATTGTTGGCGGTGTTGTGGGGGCGGGGGTTGTTGCGGCTGGGTTTAGCGCGGTGAATTGGCCCAAACTGGGGGAAATCGCCGCGAGCTGGGTCATCTCTCCGGTGATGGGCGGGGTGATTGCGGCGTTGTTTCTGGCCTTTATCAAGGCCAGGATCATGTATCAGGATGACAAACTGGCAGCGGCACGTAAATGGGTTCCGGTGCTGGTTGGCATCATGGCCGGGGTTTTTGCCACCTATCTGGCGACCAAGGGCCTGAAAAAGATCTTCCCGATGACGCTTGGCACCGCCGCGCTGATCGGGCTGGCAATCGGCATCTTGTCATGGGCGCTTTCGGTGCCGCTGATCCGCCATCAGTCCGAAGGTCTGGAAAACCGCAAGAAATCACTGAAAAAGCTGTTTGCCTTGCCATTGGTTCTTTCAGCGGGGCTTTTGTCGTTTGCGCATGGTGCCAATGACGTCGCCAATGCGGTGGGTCCACTGGCGGCCATCGTGCATGCTGTTGCCGCGGGCGATATCGGGTCCAGCGTCACCATTCCGATCTGGGTGATGGTTGTGGGTGCGCTGGGTATTTCCATGGGTCTGGTCCTGTTCGGGCCAAAACTGATCCGCTTGGTCGGGTCCGAGATTACCAAGCTGAACCCGATGCGCGCCTATTGCGTCGCGCTGTCCGCAGCGGTCACAGTCATTCTGGCATCCTGGCAGGGGCTTCCGGTCAGTTCGACCCATATTGCGGTGGGCGCTATTTTCGGCGTGGGCTTTTACCGCGAATGGCATTCAGAGCGGCGCGCACGCGCGCTGGGGCTAAGCAAGGGCAAACCCGTACCCGCCGAAGAACGCTCGCGCCGCAAACTGGTGCGCCGGTCGCATTTTCTGACCGTGGCGGCAGCTTGGGTGGTTACGGTCCCTGCCTCGGCGATGCTGTCGGCAGTGATCTATCTGTTGCTGAACACGCTTACCGACTGATGTGGTTCAAACTACCACGTCCAGTGCGGCCTGTTCGCCAACGTCAAACACCTTTTTGTAGCGCGCAATCTCGGCCTTGGGGCCGGTAGCTTTGGCGGGGTTGTCTGACAGTTTTACCGTTGGTCGCCCGTTTGCGGACACGGCCTTGCACACAAGGCTGAAGGGTGCCAGCCCGTCCCCTTCCACGAGGCCACGGAAATCATTGGTCAGCAGCGTGCCCCAACCGAACGATACCTTGACCCGCCCGGCAAAGCGCGCCTGAAGCGCCAATATCATTTCCACATCCAGCCCGTCCGAAAAGATCACCAGCTTTTCACGCGGGTCTTCGCCGCGCGACTGCCACCAGCGGATCGCGGTTTCGGCCCCTTCTGCAGGGTCACCACTGTCGATACGGATGCCGGTCCAACCTGCCAGCCAATCAGGGGCGTGTTTCAAAAAGCCCTCGGTGCCATAGGTGTCGGGCAGGATGATGCGCAAATTGCCCGAGTGTTCTTCGTGCCAGTCGGCCAGCACGCGGTAGGGCGCCTGGCGCAGATCTTCGTCCGATTCCGCAAGCGCGGCATAGACCATCGGCAATTCATGCGCGTTGGTGCCGATTGCCTCGATTTCGCGGCGTTGGGCGATCAGACAGTTCGAGGTGCCGGTGAACGCCTCTCCCAAGCCCTCCATCATCGCCTGAACACACCAATCCTGCCACAGAAACGAATGCCGCCTGCGCGTGCCAAAATCCGCAATACGCAGGTCTTTGGGGCCCCTTAGCTGCTTGATCTTTTCCCAGACGCGGGTCATTGCGCGGGCGTAAAGCACCTGCAACTCAAACCGCCCCATGTCTTTCAGCACCGCGCGCGAGCGCAGTTCCATCAGCACCGCCAGTGCCGGAATTTCCCACATCATCACTTCGGGCCAGCGGCCTTCAAAGGTCAGATCAAACTGGCCGTCGCGCTTTTCAAGATAGTAGGGCGGCAGGCGCATATTCTCGAACCACTGCATGAAGTCAGGGCGGAACATCTGGCGTTTGCCGTAAAATGTATTGCCGCGCAGCCATGTGCTTTCGCCGCGCGTCAACGACAGGGCGCGCACATGGTCAAGCTGTTCGCGTAACTCGCCCTCATCAACCAGATCGGCAAGGCGGATGGATTTGGTCCGGTTGATCAGGCTGAAGGTAACCGTTGTGTCGGGTTTGTTACGAAACACCGACTGGCACATCAGCAGTTTGTAAAAATCCGTGTCGATCAAGGACCGCACGATAGGGTCGATTTTCCATTTGTGGTTATAGACCCGCGTTGCGATATCAACCATTCACGCCTCCAGTGTCACGCCGGCGGTGCGCATGGCATCGCGCGCAGCGGCAAGCGAGCCATCAAGATCAATCGCGCGGCACGCCCCCTCCAGCACCCGCGCGGCAAAGCCGAGTCTGGTGGCGTCCATGGCCGACCAGGCCACGCAGTAATCCTGCGCAAGGCCAACAAAGGTCAGATCGGTAATGCCCCGGTCGCGCAGATAGCCGGCAAGCCCGGTGGGGGTGGTATGGTCGTTTTCAAAGAATGCGGAATAGCTGTCGATCTGCGGGCGAAAGCCTTTGCGGATGATCATATCGGCAGGGTCGGTGCGCAAATCGGGGTGAAAGGCTGCGCCATTCGTGCCCTGAACGCAATGGCGCGGCCAAAGCGTTTGCCGGCCATAGGGCATGTCTATCTGGGTAAAGGGCGCAGCACCTGGGTGCTGGTCTGCGAAAGAGGAATGGTTTTGCGGGTGCCAGTCCTGCGTCAGCACGACCACAGGAAAATCTGGCATCAGCGTGTTGATTGGCGCGATGATGTCATCACCGCCTTTGACCGCTAGCGCCCCACCAGGGCAAAAATCGTTCTGCAGATCAATCACGATCAGGGCATTATGCGTGGCAGACATGACTTTCCTCATTTTTCCCTAAGTCAATGGGTAAGTGCCGCGTCCGGTGGCGTCAATGGCCGGGCCTCGATTGGTGGTCTTGCGGCGCGCCCACCGTCGGCGTAAAAACCCCGCATGTTCACCGTTGCCGCCCTATATCACTTTACCCGCTTTCCCGACCCTGCTGCGCTGCAAGGCCCGCTTTTGGCGTTGGCTACAGCCAACGGGGTGCGCGGATCGCTGTTGCTGGCAGGTGAGGGGGTGAATGGCACCATCGCCGGACCCCGCGCCGGAATTGACGCCGTGCTGGCACATCTGCGCGCCTTGCCGGGATGTGGTGCGTTGACGTGGAAGGAAAGCACCGCCACAGAGATGCCCTTTGCGCGGATGAAAGTGCGGCTGAAACGGGAAATCGTGACCATGGGGCAGCCCGATGTCGACCCGCGCGCCAGCGTTGGCCACTACATCCGCCCGGCAGACTGGAACGAGTTGATCAGTGCGCCGGATGTGGTGGTGATTGATACGCGTAACGATTACGAAGTTGCGATTGGCACGTTTGAAGGGGCGATTGACCCCGGAACCCGCAGCTTTCGCGACTTTCCCGAATGGTGGCAACAAAACGCCCACCGTTTTCACAACAAACGTGTGGCCATGTTTTGCACTGGTGGAATTCGGTGCGAAAAATCAACCAATTACCTGTTGGGGCAAGGGGTTGAAAACGTCTATCACCTGCAAGGCGGCATCTTGCAGTATCTTGAGGATGTTCCCGAAGATCAAAGCCTTTGGCAGGGCGATTGCTTTGTGTTTGACCGTCGTGTCAGCCTGAAACATGGGCTGAAACAGGGTGACTATGATAGTTGTCATGCGTGTCGCCGCCCGATTTCAGCGGCCGACAAGGCCAGCCCGCTTTATGAGCCAGACGTCTGCTGCCCGCACTGCGCCACGGAATATTCTCAAGACGACCGTGAACGGTTTCGCGAACGCGCCCGGCAGATGCGCCTGGCCGCCAAACGGGGCAAGGCGCATCTGGGGCAGCTTCAGTCGTTGCACGATGCGGGCTGAAGCAGCGTCGCGCAATCCCGCGTCACTTGGGCGCCTTGTGTCGGAAAGTCCAGGCGCGGAAGATCCATGGAAAAGCCGCCCGCCAGTGTCGGTAGCGCGGTCAGCGTAGCAAGGATAAGGCCAAGAGCAATGCGTTTCATCTTGAATCTCCAAACTGAACTACTTGGTTCAGAAACGTATATGAACCGAGTCGTTCAGTTTGGCAAGTAGAACTGAACCGATTGGTTCAGTTTTTTGACGTGTTCACCGGCGACATGCTTACTACCCAGGATCGCTTTCATAAAGGTTCACCAATGATACCCGGTTTCGCCCCCCGCCGACGTTTTTCAGATCTCTCGGAACAGGAAATACTTGCGCTGGCAATCTCCTCTGAAGAGGACGATGCGCAGATCTACCGACAATATGCGCAACATTTACGCGCCGACTATCCCGCCTCTGCGAAGGTTTTCGATGGGATGGCCGTCGAAGAAGACGAACATCGCCGCCGCCTGATCGAAACACATACCAACCGTTTTGGTGATGTGATTCCACTGATCCGGCATGAACATGTCGCAGGGTTTTATGCGCGCAAGCCGGTCTGGCTGATGAAAAACCTGTCACTTGAACGTATCCGCGCCGAAGCTGAAGCGATGGAGCGGGACGCGCACAATTTCTATACGACCGCCGCGCAACACAGCACCGATGCGGCCACCCGCAAGCTGCTGGGTGATCTTGCCGCCGCCGAGGCTGGCCATGCTGAAACCGCGGCCCATCTGTCAGCAACCCACCTTGAACCTGATGCCAAGGCCGAAGAAGACCGCGCCGCCCACCGACAGTTCATTCTTACCTGGGTGCAACCGGGTTTGGCGGGGCTTATGGATGGCTCCGTCTCGACGCTGGCGCCGATCTTTGCCACCGCATTCGCAACGCATGACACCTGGACCACGTTTTTGGTGGGCGCGGCGGCGTCAGTTGGTGCCGGCATCTCCATGGGCTTTACCGAGGCGGCACATGACGATGGGGTGCTTTCGGGACGTGGCAGCCCGTGGAAACGCGGGCTGGCATCGGGGGTGATGACAACATTGGGCGGAATGGGGCACGCGCTGCCATACCTGATCCCCGATTTCTGGACCGCAACTACCCTTGCCATGATCATCGTCTTTATCGAACTGTGGGCGATTGCTTGGATCCAAAACAAATTCATGGAAACGCCCTTTGCCCGCGCCGCCATGCAGGTGGTATTGGGTGGGGCGCTGGTTTTTGCAGCGGGCGCCCTTATCGGGAGGGGGTAGCTGGGCCAGCGTCTTTCCTACCGCGCAGGTGCGTGCTAGCCAAGTGCAGCACTGACCTCATCAGGCGGCTAGGGTATAACGCATCGCAACGGCGATTCTGACGGCGCCGCCGGTTACGGCCCAAGAAGGAGCAAGACTATGCAGACAATCAGCGAAAATCGGTGCTTTGGCGGGGTTCAGGGCGTCTATAGCCACGCCTCATCGGCCACCGGCACCGATATGACCTTTGGCCTGTTTCTGCCCGAAGAGGCCGAATTAGGGTCTGTTCCGCTGTTGTGGTATCTGTCGGGCCTGACCTGCACCCATGAAAACGCGATGACAAAAGCCGGCGCGCAGAAATGGGCCGCTGACCATGGAATTGCCCTGTGCTTTCCCGATACCTCGCCGCGCGGCGAAGGGGTGGCCAATGATGACGCTTATGATCTGGGCCAGGGTGCGGGCTTTTACGTCAACGCAACCGAAAGCCCGTGGGCCCCGCATTTTCGCATGTGGGACTATATCGCGGACGAGCTTCCCCGGGTTCTGACCGCGAATTTCGCCATTGATGAGGACCGCCAGTCAATCACCGGGCATTCGATGGGCGGGCATGGCGCGCTGACACTGGCGATGCGTCTGACGGGGCGTTACCGCTCGGTTTCCGCATTCGCCCCTATTGCCAACCCAGCCGCGTCAGACTGGGGGCGCAAACAGTTCACCGCCTATCTGGGCGCGGATGAGGCGCATTGGCTGGACCATGACGCCACCCATCTGATGACCGAGACGGGCTTTGACGGCGATGTGTTGATCGACCAGGGCACCAGCGATCAGTTCCTGCCGCTGCTGAAACCCGAATCCCTTGCGGCCGCCATGGCCACCCGCCGCCAACCCGGCAGCTTTCGCCTGCAAAAGGGATATGACCACAGCTACTTCTTCATCGCCTCCTTCTTTGAGGAGCATACCGCCTTTCACGCCGAGGCGCTGTATCGCTGATGGCGATTTACCTTGATGCCGATGCCTGCCCCGTCAAGGACGAGGCGGAGCGCGTCGCAACCCGTCTGTGTCAACGGCTGCTGATCGTTTCGAACGGGGGGTTGCGCCCCTCGGCCAATCCGCTGGTCGAAATGGTCTATGTCGCCGCTGGCCCGGACGAGGCGGATAAGTGGATCGCGGATCACGCCGGGCGCGGCGACGTGGTGGTTACGGGTGACATCCCGCTTGCGGCGAAATGTGTCGCCGCCGGGGCGCGTGTGCTGAAGCATGACGGAGAGCCGCTGACCACCGCCAACATCGGCAATGTGCTGGCGACCCGCGATCTGATGGCCGATCTGCGCAGCGCTGACCCGTTTCGTCAAGGTGGCGGCAAGGGGTTTACAAAGGCAGACCGCTCTCGTTTTCTTGACGCGTTGGACCGCACGGCGCGGGCCGCAATGCGCGAGGCTGGGCAATGATCAAAGCCGTGGTGTTTGATATCGGAAACGTACTGATCGAATGGCGCCCGGAACGGGTCTATGACCCGATTTTGGCCCCGGCGGCGCGCGATCACCTGTTTGACACCATCGGCCTTGCCGCGATGAATGAGGCGATTGACGCTGGCGCACCCTTTGCCGCCACCGTCGCCGCCTTTGCTGCGCGCCACCCCGATCATGCCGCCCATATCCGGCTGTGGCACGACCGCTGGACGGATATGTTCGCGCCGGCCATCCCGCATTCGATCCGCCTTTTGCGGGCGCTGCGCCAACGCGGGACGCCGGTTTTTGCCCTGTCAAACTTTGGCGATCAGACCTTTGATCTGGCAGAGCGCATGTATCCGGCGTTGACTGAGTTTGACCGGCGATACATCTCGGGGCGGATGGGGGTCATCAAACCCGACGCCCGGATTTATGAGCAGGTCGAGGCAGATTGCGGTCTACCGCCCTCCGCACTGCTGTTCACGGACGATCGCGCCGAGAATATAGAGGCTGCCGCAGCGCGTGGCTGGCAGACCCATCTTTTTGACGCGCCCGAAACCCTTGCCGCCCGGCTGATTGCCGAGCGCCTTCTGACCCCAGAGGAAGCCGAATGAGCGTTGAGATTATCGGACCCGAGGCCGAGGCCCATCTGGATTGGCTTTGGCTGACAGATGCGCTTGAGGCAGGCCACCGTCTGCCCCGGGCCGAGGTGGCCGACAGCTTTCTCTACCGTGGCAAAGACACGCTTTTGACCCGCTCTGCCTGGATTGACGGGTTGGGGCTGGCGGTCAAGGCGGCCTCGGTTTTTCCCGAAAACCCGGCGGCAGGCGTGCCGATGATCAACGGCGCGGTGACACTTTACGACGACGCCCACGGTTGCCTTGAAGCGATCATAGATTTTCACCTTGTGACCAAATGGAAAACCGCCGGCGATAGCCTGCTTGCCGCGCGCAAACTTGCCCGCCCCGACGCACGCAATATCCTTATCGTCGGCGCTGGCCATGTCGCGCGTTCAATGATAGCCGCCTATTCCGCCGCCTTCCCCGGCGCACGTTTTGCGGTATGGAACCGCTCGCCCGAAGCTGCGCGCGCCTTGGCCAACGCCACCGGTGCCACCGCGACCGAAGACCTTGAGGCCGCCGTGCGCGGCGCGGAGATCATCGCGACAACCACCATGGCCTCGGTACCGATCATCAAGGGGGCGTGGCTGCAACCGGGCACCCATCTGGACCTGATCGGTGCCTACCGCCCCGACATGCGCGAGGCCGATGATGATGCCTTGCGCCGCGCCCGGATTTTCGTTGATGCCCGCGCCACGACCATTCACCATATCGGCGAAATCAAGGACCCCATTTCCCGTGGTGTGATTGGCGAGGCCGACATTCTGGCTGATTACTACGACATACCCGCCGGAAAATTCGCCCGCACCAGCCCCGATGAAATTACGATCTGCAAGAACGGTGGCGGTGCGCATCTGGATCTGATGACCGCGCAGTATATTCTGGCCGCCTGGCGCGGGCGTTAACTGAAAACGGGTTGCATTAGCCTAAGGTCAGGCCCGTTTCGCCACCGCGACGCCCAGCACCTCCAGCACTTTCGCCTCGATCTGCGGCGCGTTCATCCCGGCGGTGGCATACATATCTTCGGGGCTGGACTGGTCGACAAAAACGTCCGGCAGCACCATTGAACGGAATTTGAAGCCCCGGTCAAAGACGCCTTCTTCGGCCAGAAGTTGCGCAACATGGCTGCCAAAACCGCCAACCGCGCCCTCTTCCACGCAGATCAGCGCCTCGTGTTCGCGCACCAGTCGCAGGATCAGGTCACGGTCCAGCGGCTTGGCAAAGCGCGCATCGGCAACCGTTGGTGCAAGTCCGCGTGCGGCCAGCGCCTCGCGGGCCTTCAGCACCTCGGCCAGTCGCGTGCCAAAGGACAAGATCGCCACGCGCCCACCCTCGGCGATGATCCGGCCTTTGCCAATCTCCAGCGGTTCACCCCGCTCGGGCATGTCAACGCCCATTCCTTCGCCGCGTGGGTAGCGAAAGGCCGACGGGCGGTCATCCAACGCCGCCGCCGTGGCGACCATATGCACAAGTTCGGCCTCGTCAGCGGCGGCCATCACCACAAAACCGGGCAGATTGGCCAGAAATGCAACGTCATAAGCCCCGGCATGGGTTGCGCCATCGGCGCCGACCAACCCTGCGCGGTCAATCGCAAAGCGCACCGGAAGGCGCTGGATTGCCACGTCATGCACCACCTGATCGTAGCCGCGCTGCAAGAAGGTGGAATATAGCGCGCAAAAGGGTTTCATCCCGCCAGCCGCCAGCCCCGCTGAAAAGGTCACCGCGTGCTGTTCTGCGATGCCCACATCAAAACACCGGCGCGGATAACGTTCGGCAAAAAGGTTCAACCCGGTGCCATCGGGCATCGCCGCCGTTATCGCCACGATCTTGTCGTCACGCGCCGCCTGATCCAACAGCGCCTTGGCAAAAACCGAGGTATAGCTGGGCGCGTTCGACGGTGCCTTCACCTGTGCGCCGGTTAGCACATCGAACTTTGCGGTGGCGTGGCCCTTGTCTGGGGCGCGCTCGGCCGGGGCGTAGCCTTTGCCTTTTTTCGTGACCACATGGATCAGTGTCGGCCCTGTCGCCCTTGCCCTGAGTGTGCGCAACAACGGTAAAAGCTGGTCCAGATCATGCCCATCCACCGGGCCAACGTAGGTAAATCCCAATTCCTCAAACAGTGTGCCGCCCATCGCCATGCCCTTGAGCATGTCCTTGGCGCGCCGGGCCCCTTCCTGTAACGGTTCGGGCAGCAGGCTGACCGCGCCCTTGGCTGCCGCTTTCAGGTCTTGGAACGGCATCCCCGTGTATAACCGTGTCAGATAAGATGACAGCGCGCCAACCGGTTGCGCGATGCTCATTTCATTGTCATTCAGCACGACGAATAGACGTTTGCCCAGATGGCCCGCGTTGTTCAGCGCCTCGAACGCCATGCCCGCGCTCATCGCGCCATCGCCAATTACCGCAATCGCGTCGCCCGCATCCCCCCCGAGTTCGCGCGCCATCGTAAAACCAAGCGCCGCCGAGATTGAGGTGGACGAATGGCCCGCGCCGAACGGGTCATAGGCACTTTCTGACCGTTTGGTAAAACCTGAAACCCCGCCCTTTGTCCGCAGGGTACGGATCCGGTCGCGCCGCCCGGTCAGGATTTTATGCGGGTAGCACTGGTGCCCCACATCCCAGATGATCTTGTCGCGGGGCGCGTCAAACACCGCATGCAGCGCCACGGTCAGCTCAACCACCCCCAGGCCAGCCCCCAGATGGCCACCGGTGACCGACACCGCTGATATTGTCTCGGCGCGCAGCTCATCGGCCAGCCGGTGCAGATCGCGGTCCGACAGCGCCTTCATGTCTGACGGCAGATGGACGCGGTCCAGCATGGGGGTCTTGGGTTGGTCGGTCATCAGCCCTCCAACGGCTTACATCTGGCGCGCAATAACGAAACGCGCAGCTTCCCGCAAGGTTTGCGCCCGTTCGCCGTAAGGGGCAAGGGCGGCTTCTGCCTCGCAAATCAGTGCAGCGGCACGGGTGCGCGCGCCCTCCAGCCCCAGTAATGACACGAAGGTGGCCTTACCGGCGCCGGCGTCCTTGCCCAACCGCTTGCCGGTCTGCGTTTCATCACCGGTCACATCCAGAATGTCATCGGCAATCTGAAATGCAAGACCAAGTGCAGCAGCATAGGCCGCCAGTGGCGCGCGGTCTTGACCTGCCAATATCGCCCCCGCCTCGGCCGCAAATGAAATCAGCGCCCCGGTTTTACCGGCCTGAAGCGCGGTAATCTGTTCCAGCGTCAGCGGCGCAGCGGCGGTTTCGGCGGCAATATCAAGCGCCTGACCGTAGACCATCCCTTCCGCCCCCGCCGCCCGTGCCAGTGCCGCCACCAGCGCCATACGCCGCTCGGGCGGGCCAAGAACCGGGTCGCAGCACAGCGCAAACGCCAGTGTTTGCAGCGCGTCCCCCGCCAGAACGGCGGTGGCCTGATCCCATTTCACATGCAGGGTCGGCAGGCCGCGGCGCAAATCGTCATTATCCATACAGGGCAGATCGTCATGGACCAGAGAATAGGCGTGCAGCGCCTCGACTGCCGCCGCTGCGGGCAAAGCCTGCGCATCGCTTAGCCCGAACAGCGCCGCACTTTCCAACAGCAGAAAGGCGCGCAACCGCTTGCCGCCCTGCACCGCATAACCCATCGCGTTGCGCAGAGGCCCGTCAGGATGCCCCCGTAACGCGCCATCCAGCGCAATCTGAACCGTGCGCTGAACCTCAGCCAAACGGTCGGGAAACATTCAAAGCCCTTCAACCGGTGTGCTGCCAACCGGCTGCCCACCCTCGCCCAAGGTGATCTTTTCAACCCGCTCTTCGGCGGCTTTCAGCCGTGCCTCGCAATGGGCTTTCAGCGCGGCACCGCGTTCATAAAGCGTAATCGACTGATCCAGCGAGACCTGACCCGACTCAAGGTCTTTCACGACCTTTTCCAAGGCCGCCATGGCCTCTTCGAAACTCATCGCAGAAATATCGCTCATTCGCCCCGTTCCATCAACACCGCCACATGAGCCGCCACGCTGGCCGCCAAAGCGTCTAAATCATATCCGCCTTCCAGCGTCGAGACCACTGGCGCGCCGCAATCGTCGGCCAGATCGCAAATCGCATGGGTCAACCAGCTAAAATCCGCCTCGCGCCAGTTCAGCGCCGCCAACGGGTCCGCCCGATGCGCATCAAACCCCGCCGATATCAGCACCAATTGCGGCTGAAATGCCACTGCGCGCGCGAGGATGTCTTCCCAGGCACGGCGCATTTCCGCCCCACCCGACCCCGGCGGCAGCGGCACATTCATCACCTGCCCGTGCGCACCTACCTCGGTCGCATAGCCGGTGCCGGGGAAAAGCGGCATCTGATGGCTGGAGCCAAAGAAACACCGCGCTTCATCCCACAGCAACTGCTGCGAGCCATTCCCGTGATGCACGTCGAAATCCAGCACGGCGACCCGCGCCAACCCATGATGATCCAGCGCCCGCCGCGCCGCAATTGCCGCGGTGCCGAACAGACAAAACCCCATCGCAGTGACACTTTCAGCATGATGCCCCGGCGGACGCATGGCGACAAAGGCGTTGGCGGCTTGCCCCGCCAGCACCGCATCAACCGCCGCGTTGAGCCCGCCAATGGCGCGCAGGGCCGCCTCATATGACCCCGGCGACAAAAAGGTGTCGCCGTCCAGCTGCGCCCAACCTTGCAACGGGCGCGCCGCCTTGACCCTGTCCAGATAAACGGCCGGGTGACAGCGCAGCACCTCGGCCTCGTCGGCGATAGGGCAGATGCGCCGCTCCAGCCCATCAAAAATCGCGGTGCGCAGCGCGGCATAGATCGCTTCCAGCCGTGCCAGCTGTTCGGGATGACCCGGCGGTGTGACATGCGCCAGACCCGCCTCATGCGTGAAAAATAACGTTCCCATGACACCAAGGTTACGGGGCCAACCGGCGCTCGCCAAGCCCCAACCGCTTTTTCATGCGTCAGGCTTTTGTTTGGCCCAAATACTCATGCCGGCGGCAGCAACAGTTACCGCCCTAAAATCAAAGGGCCACCCTTGCGAGTGGCCCCCGAGATCTACGGAGATGGTCCGGTTAGGGTCTGGTCGATCCGCCGGCCCAGTCAAGGCTCTTTGCCCTCGGGTCTGCCCTCAGGCCACGGCCCCCCTGACTGTCCCAACACCTCTCTCCACTATCACTCTAGACACTGGACCACCTCCTTTCAATGCGTTGCCGTTATCCACAGGCTGCCACATATTTTGTGTTTGTCAAAACCTTTTACGCAATCGGTGGCAATAGTTTTCTCACGATTACGCGAAACGGCAGCAGTGCAACGATTGATAGCGCCAGTTTGACCAGCCAGTCTGCAGTGCCCAGCGATACCCAAAGCGGCACTGTCGGGCCAAACCCCAGCAATGGTAGCGCCTCATTGGCCCAGGACACGTCATTGGTGGGTTCCAGCATGATCAGCGCCGTCGAAAAGGCCACCGAAAAGAAGATCGCCGTGTCAAGCGATGCGCCAATCAGGGTCGACACCAAGGGCGCGCGCCACCACGCGCCAATCCGCAGCCGGTCAAAGACCGCAATGTCCATCATCTGCGCCGCAAGGAACGCCAGACCTGAGGCCAGCGCAATGCGCACCGTCACCAACGGGCCAAACTCGCCCACAATCTGCGTGCCAATCAGCGAACAGACCACCCCGACCAAAAATCCCGCCAGAACCACGCGCCGCGCCGCACCCGGCCCATAGACGCGGTTCATCACATCGGTCACCAGAAACGCGAAAGGATAGGTAAATGCCCCCCATGTCAGCCATTGGCCAAACAGGAACTGCACCAGTATATTCGAGGCCACCACGATGGCGGCCATGGCAATGATGCCGGGAAGATAACGTGTCATCGAAACATCCGTTTTTACAAGGTAGCGGAGACTTGGCCAGTGCCTACCACAGGCAGCGGCGCATTACGCCCAACGCGGCGTTGGGTCAATCCCTGACGCGGTATTCAACAAACTCGGTGCTTTGGAAAAAGCGGAAATTATCATCCGAGACTATGGTAATCCGAATATCGCCACCCGCATCGCGCCAGACCGCAATACCTTCAAGGTTGTCGTGGTGGCCGGCGTGGGTTTCAATCAGCACTTCGCCACCCGTTGCGCTGGCTGGGCCAATATCGAACCGTCGCACGCGGGTCAAAAAACCCAACAACCCCCAAAAGTCACGCTCCAGCAAATAAAGCCGCCCGTCGGGGCCGAAATCGGCCCCCACTGGCAGCCAGTTTCCATCGCGCGGTATCGCGAAAGGTTGATCCCATCGGCCATTTTGAAACCGAAACACGGGGAACGGCACCGAAAGTGACCCCGACTGTTCGGGCAGCGTATAAAGCGCACCATCCTGCCCGATCGCCAGCGCCTCCAGCCCCGAATTTGACTGCATCGCCCTGAACTCGGCCGGTATGGGCAGGCGTTCGGCAGGGGCGTCGGGGCTGGCGTAACGTACAACGCGCGTGACCCCTTCGAACGACACATAGATGGTGCCGTCAGGGGCAATCGCCAGCCCTTCGGAATCTGCCAAAGTGTGCCGCAGAACCTTGCCGTTTCTTTCGCGCAGCCAATGCGGCCCTTCGGCGGTGATGCTGGTGATCAGGCCGCTTTCATCGCGGGTGAAACTGCCGGTCCACAGCGTTGCTCGGTCTGAAACCGTGGTAAAGGTGCCGCCGTTCGCGCTGATATCCAGCCCCGAAAATCCGCCAAATGCCGGATCCGCCACCCGCCATTTCACCGATCCGATATATTCGGCATGCGGCACCCCATCGGCACCAGCCAGTGATGCGGCCAGACAGACCGTTGCCGCGATCAGCGCGAGGCGAGAACGTTTTTGCATTGCGAGGGCAGATCAGACAGCAGATAGGTTTTGGCGTTACGCGGCACAGGGCCCTTGCGTTTGGCTCTTTTGGGCGGGTTGCGCAGCTCTTCCAGATAGGTGGTGACCCACCAGTTCAGCGTCTCATCGCAGCCACTGCCGTTTTTGGAAAGCTCTGCCACCGTCGGCGTTTGCGGGATGCAACCCGACGACCCGGCCGGGCATTTCAACCGGACGTGAAAATGTGTGTTGTGCCCGTAGAGCGGGCGGATTTTCTGCAGCCATGCCTTATCGGCACGGGTTGCCGCATTGCACATCGCAATCTTTACCGCTGCGGCCACGAATATCCGGTCAACCCGGCGGTCCGAGGCGGCGGCTTTCAGCAGCGCATGGTGCTGGCGCGTCCAGTTCCGCGTGACGCGGGTCTGGTCATTGGTGCGCACCGAAACCGACGAGATGTTTTCGCGTTGCTTGCGGCTGAGGTTCAGCCGGTCGGGTGGCAGCATCCAGATATCGGCGTCCAACCCGATCTGATGGCTGGCGTGGCCGCCGGTCATCGGGCCGCCGCGTGGCTGGCTCATATCGCCGATGTAAAGCCCCTTCCAGCCAATCTGCCGCGCCACGCCTGACAGGTCTTGCAAGAACTGCACCAGTTCGGGCTGGCCCCAGTTGCGGTTGCGCGACAATCGCATCGCCTGCCAGGTTGGCCCGGTTTCGGGCAATGCGACCAGCCCCGCGCCGCAGCCCTTCGCGTAAGATCCGATCGCGGCCGGGGCCTGCCGCGACGGTGTGGCATGGGCACCGAACAGTTGGCGCGCAAGGGGTTCGGCGGCAGCGGGGGCCGCACACAGGATCAGGGCGGCAAACAGGGCGCGGATCATGCTTTGTGATCTCCTTCCGGGTTGACCCAGACTAACAACACCAGCCCCAATAGGAAAAGCACGATAAGCGGGGTAATGCCGATCTGCTGACTGTCGCTCAGCTGCGTCATCAGGCCAATCGTCAGCGGTGCGATGAATGAGGTTGCCTTTCCGGTCAGCGCGTAAAGACCGAAACTCTCGGTGATCTTCTCGGGGTTGGACTGGCGCACCATCATCGTGCGGCTGGCCGATTGCAACGCGCCACCCGCCGCCCCGATCAGCCCGCCCATCGCGTAAAATGCGACATCAGGCAGGCTGCTGTTTGACCCGACTGCCATGCCAAACACGCTCTCGCGCGAAATATAGACGACGCCGATAGCCACCAGCGTCAACACGACCACGTTGAAGGTAATCACCCGCTTTGGCCCGAACCGGTCGTCGGCCTTGCCGCCCAGCCAGGCGAAAGTCGCCCCGGTGATCGTGCCCAGGATGCCAAAGATTCCCACATCGACGATCGACCAGCCCAGCACGCCCGCGGCATAGATTCCGCCAAAGAAATAAATGCCGTTCAGCGCATCGCGGTAGAACATGGATGAAAGCAGATAGGCGAACAGGCTGCGTTGTTGTGGCAGGCTGCGCAGCGTTGACTTCAGCTCCGGCCAGGCGCCGCGCGCGGCTGTCAGCATCGGAACCGGATTGGGGTGGCGCACTTCGCGCACCCACAGAAAAAAAGGGATCATGAACACGCCATACCATAGCGCGGTAATCGGCCCCACGGACCGGGTGCCTTCGCGAAGCGCCGGATCAAGCCCCAGGATCGGGCTGATCCCGATCAGGGTCTTTCCGGCGGCATTCTCGGCAAAAAGGGCCAGCATAACGATCAGCGCCAGCATTCCCCCCAGGTAACCAAACGCCCAACCGGACCCTGACACCCGGCCCATATCTTCGCGTTTGGCCAGATCGGGCAGCATCGAGTTGGTGAAGATCGTCGCAAACTCCATACCGATCATGCCAACCCCGAACGAGGCCATGATCAGCCAGACGTTGAAATTGCCGGGCGCCGCATACCAAAGCCCCCATGCCCCCAACACATACATCAGCGAAAACAGCCAGATAAACCGCATCCGGCCCCCGGCCCTGTCCGCGATAGCGCCCAGCAACGGCGCGCATAGGGCGATGATGATCCCGGTGGCGCCAATGCCGTAACCCCAGACCGTCTGCGCCGCCGACCCGTCGCCCATCAGCTCTTTCATGTAGGGGGCAAAGATGAATGTCAGCAGCAGGGTGTTGTAGGGTTGGCTGGCCCAGTCAAAGAAATACCAGCCCCAGATCCGTTTGCGCAGACTTGCCATTCTGTTCCCCCGCAGGCTTTGCGGCGATCAAGCCCGAATTTCACGCGGTGTGCAAGCGCGGTGGTTGTGGGTCGCGCTACATCTGCGGCGGCCAGGGGCGGGCGGCCTCGGCCTCGCACCAGGCGTTGACCCAATCGGGCAGGGCAGGGCTTTCGCCGGTGTGGCCCAGTGCGGCCAACACCTCGGCAGGCGGCACAATCCCCTTCTTTGAGGTGACGGCACCGCGGATGATGATGTGGCTGGAACATTCGCCCCGGCTCCACATGCTTTGTTCCATATAGACAAAGCGTGCGTCCCAACCGATGCAGCGGGTCCGCATCTCAAAGCGCTGAAAGGCCCGAACGCGGCGCCGGTAACGTGTGGTATTGCCGGCTACAACCATCCCCCAGCGGTTTTCTTTCAGCGCACGCGCCAACCCGGTACGCAGTGATAGCGGTATCCGGCCCAGATCATAGAGCGTCAGCGTGCGACCATTGTTCAGCTCTAGCCAGGGGTCGATGTCCCAGGGCCAGCAAACATGCGGTGACACATGGGTGTCAAAAATTCCCAACGCCGGGGCATTGCGGTATTTCAGGGCCTCTTTGGCCATGCGGACGAACGGATACATGCAAGCCTCACAGTTTTGCGTGGGGTGCCCTTTGCCGGCGGCAAGGTCAACCCGGCACGTTGCGGCATGCACTGGGCGGTTGCATGGCGCCGCGGTCTGACATACCTGTGGGCGCGAAATTCCCGGAGGTCCAAATGATCACGCTGTTCCAAGCCTTGAATCTGATCCTGAACGTGGTCTGGTTTATCATGATCGCCCACATCATTCTTAGCTGGCTGATCAGCTTTCAGGTGCTGAACATCCGCCAGCCGACGGTTGCGCAGATCTGGTACGGGCTGAACCGCTTGCTAGAGCCGGTCTACGCCCCGATCCGCCGATTTTTGCCACAGGCGGCGGGGTTGGACCTTGCGCCGTTGGTCGCGTTCATCGTGCTGATCATCATGCAACGCGCGCTGATCAACAACGCTGGCTTCTTTTACGGATATTGACCCGCGATGCCCGTCGCGACCGCGCAGGCGCTACTGGGGACGGTGTTTGGCTTTGGGTCGTACCGGCCCGGGCAGGAAGAAATCGTGCACGCCGTTCTTGCCGGGCGTAACACGTTGGCGATCATGCCGACGGGGGGCGGAAAGTCCCTGTGCTTTCAGCTACCTGCGCTGTGCCGCGACGGGGTGACGGTGGTCATTTCGCCGTTGATCGCCTTGATGCGCGATCAGGTCCGCGCGTTGCGCGAAGCGGGGGTCGAGGCGGGGGCGCTGACCTCGGGTAATACCGACGAGGAAACCGAAGACGTTTTTGCCGCGCTGGATGCGGGGCGGCTGAAGCTGCTTTACATGGCGCCGGAACGGCTGGCCTCGGGCGGAACATTACCGCTGCTGCGGCGCGTCAACACCCGGCTGATTGCCGTGGACGAGGCGCATTGCGTGTCGCAATGGGGCCATGATTTTCGCCCCGACTATCTGCGCATCGGTGAATTGCGCCGCGCCTTGGGCGTGCCGCTGGCCGCCTTTACCGCCACCGCAGACGAAGAAACCCGCGCCGAGATCGTCACACGTCTGTTCGATGGCGAAGCGCCCGCGACGTTCTTGCGTGGCTTTGACCGCCCGAACATCCATCTCGCGTTTGAGCCAAAGGATCAGCCCCGCCGCCAGATCCTCACCTTTGCCGCCGCGCGGCGCGGGCAGTCCGGCATCGTCTATTGCGCAACACGGGCCAAGACCGAGGCGCTTGCCCGCGCGCTGCACGACGACGGGCATCTTGCCCGCCACTATCACGGCGGCATGGATGCCGAAGACAGGCGTCAGGTCGAGGCTGCATTTCAGCGCGAAGACGGGCTGATCGTGGTGGCGACCATCGCCTTCGGCATGGGGATCGACAAACCCGATATCCGCTGGGTGGCCCATGCGGACCTGCCCAAGTCAATCGAAAGTTATTATCAGGAAATTGGCCGTGCCGGGCGTGATGGTGCGCCTGCGGAAACCCTGACCCTGTTCGGCGCCGATGATATCCGTCTGCGCCGCGCACAGATTGACGAAGGGCTGGCACCGCCTGACCGCAAATCCGCCGATCATGCCCGGCTGAACGCGCTTTTGGGTTTGGCCGAAGCAACCGGCTGCCGCCGCCTGCGCCTTTTGGGCTACTTTGGCGAGGCGGCGCAACCCTGCGGCAACTGCGATCTGTGCGACACGCCGCCTGATGTGTTTGACGCCACCGATGCGGTGCGCAAGGCCCTGTCTGCTGCGTTGCGCACGGGGGAAAGCTTTGGCGCGGGGCACTTGATTGATATTCTGACCGGCAATGCGACCGAAAAAGTAACCCAGCGCGGCCATGAGGCACTGCCGACATTTGGTGTAGGCCGTGATCTTGGCCGCCCACAATGGCTGGCAGTGTTTCGGCAGATGATGGGGCATGACCTGATCCGCCCCGATGCGGAACGCCACGGCGCGCTGGTGATGACCGAGACCGCCCGCCCGATTCTGCGTGGCGAAACGCAGATAACCCTGCGCCGCGATCTGATCCGCAAGGCGGTTGCGCGGCCGGTGGTAAAATCCCTGGTAGCCGAGGAGGATGCGCCCCTGTTGTCGGCGTTGAAGGCCAAACGTCGGGCGCTGGCCGAGGCGGCGCGGGTTCCGGCCTATGTCATTTTTCCCGACCGCACGCTGATCGAAATGACCGAGACCCGGCCCATGACGCTGGATGCGATGGCGCGGGTCAGCGGTGTGGGAGCAAAAAAGCTGGAAAGCTATGGCGCGGCCTTTTTGGAGGTGATCGCGGGGGCGGTTGAGACGCTACACCCAGCGCGCCGCAAGTTGGCTGGGCGGGATGCAGGGCCAGTGTTTGACCGCTTGGCCGAAGCGCAGTTGACATTGGTGCGCGGCCCGGATGGGTTGGATCGTTATCTGACTTGCAGCCAATCCACCTTGCGCAAGATTGCCGAAACCCGGCCCCGCAACCGCGCCGATATGGCCCGTATCGGCGGCATGGGCGAGCAGAAATTGGACCGCTTTGCCGAGGTGTTCCTGGCTATAGTGGCTGAAGGCTGAGCGCGGCGGCAAGGGCAGAAGCCTCCGGCGGGAGTATTTTTCCAAAAAAAAGCCGCGAGGGGGTGGTGTGTAAAGCAGGAAGTGTGGGTTAATCTGCACCCTCCTTTGGGCCCGGGCGGCGCGCGTGTTCGGGGCAATGCGCATGAATCTGTGCGGCGATGGCGCTTTTTCTAAGTGGCTTGGTCATGTAGTGATCGACCCCGGCTGCGAGTATCGACGCGCTGTCACCGTCCATAGCGTGTGCGGTCAGGGCGATAATGGGTACATGAGTGCCCTGTGTGGCCTCGGTCGCGCGGATGGTGCGGGTTGCCTCGCGACCATCCATTTCGGGCATCGAGATATCCATGAAGATAAGGTCGGGGTGGAAACTTTGCCACAATGCGACCGCCTCACGACCATTGGCGGCAAAAGCGAGGTCGATATCGAAATCCTTGACCATCTTGCGAAATACCAATTGATTGGTGCGGTTGTCTTCGGCGGAAAGGACACGCATTTGCCTTAGGCCGAGAGGGGCGGGGGCTGTGAGGCACTGGGGTGAGGGCGCGGGATTCGAGAGATCTTGCAATGCCCGAAACAGATCGGAGCGCAGCACCGGTTTTTCCAACATCCCGGCCAGATGTTGCCGTATCGGGGCAATCGTGTTTTCGTCGGTGTCGGAGGTCAATAACAGGATCGGCGCATCTAGCCCGCGTTCCTTGAGTTTTGTTATCAGCTGGAGGCTGTCCATGTCGGGCATCTGATGGTCGGTCAGGACCAGATCGAAATTGCTGTTGTCATCCAGCGCGCTGAGGGCCTCGGCGCCCGAACGGCAAAGTGTTACAGCAAGGCCATAGGTTTCCAACTGCCGTTCCAGGATAACGCGGTTAACCATCAGATCATCAATCACCAACGCGGCGCGCAGCGTGATCGGGGTGCTGGGATTGTCAGGCGGGGCGGCGGCTTCGGCTACGGGCAAGGTGACCCGGAAGCCAAAACAAGAGCCTTGACCAATGTCGCTATCAACCCAGACAGAACCGCCCATCAGCTCGATCAATTGTTTGGTGATGGCCAGCCCAAGGCCGGTTCCTTCAAATTTGCGATTGGATTCGTATTCCACTTGATTGAACTCTCCGAACACATGTTCGATGTGCTCGGGCGCGATGCCGATTCCGGTATCTTCGACCGTTACATGCAGCTCAATCTTGTCCTTGCCATGTTCATAGCCGACGACGCGGGCCAGAACATGGCCTGAAGCGGTGAATTTTACTGCATTGCCGATAAGGTTGGTCATGATTTGCCGCATGCGCCCCGGATCAGCCAGAAAGCGGGTCGGCAGGAACAGGTCGTAATCGACCAGCATTTTCAATTTTTTCTCTTTGGCCGAGGGTTGCAGCAGCACCATGATTTCGTGCAGGCAACGTTCCAGATCAAAGACCTCGGGATACAGACGCAATCTTTCAGCCTCGATCTTTGAATAGTCCAGCACGTCATTGATGATGGTCAATAACGCCTCGCCTGACGATTTGATCGTATCCGCGTAGAGTTTCTGATCTTCGTCAAGCGCGGTTTCGCAAAGCAGGTCAGCCATGCCCACCACGCCATTCATCGGGGTGCGAATTTCATGGCTCATGTTTGCCAGAAAGGCCGACTTTGCACGGTTGGCGGCTTCGGCCCTTTTGCGGGCGTCTTCAAGTTCTGCTTCGCGATGAATAACATTGGTGATGTCTTGCGCCAGGCAAACCAGATCACCATCGGCGCCCCAGCGGTCGATCAGCCTGAGGTGGCGCCCGTTTGACAGTTTCATCACATAAGGGCTGATCTGAGTGCCACGGATGCGCGCAATCATTTCATGGTGCCAATCCAAGGGGTCGCGCCCAGCCAGATCTGCCAATCCGAATTGCGCGACAATCTTCAAGACCGAACTATAGCTGACCCCTGCGGCTACGGCTGCTTGTCCGTTGAAGAATGAAAGATAGGGTCTGTTTGCAACCACCAGCTTGAGGTCGGAATCGAAAACGGCAAAGCCGTCCGGGATCGTTTCTAACGCATCCCATAGGCGGCGCTGGGCAATCAGGGCGGCCGTATTGGCGCGTGCCAGATCGACCCGCACCTTCGAGTTTTCGCCCTTGAGCGATTCGGCCTCGGTCAGGGCGCGTTGCAGGCCGTGGCGTTGTTCTACGATTTGATCCGACAATGATCGCGCATGCAGTGCCAGTTTTTGATTGGCGGCGAAAAGTTCGCGTTTCTTTTGGTCTAACAGGCGTTCTGCGGCCAGTCTCGCACGGCGCTCTTGGGCTAGTTTCTCGGTGATGCCGCTGTTCATACCGGGCACCTGCTCCGCTATTGTGTGAATTTTGGGCAGGATGACAATCTTGCATGAAATAATGCTTAATCAGTCCAGTTTTTTATTGGCGATAGGTATGCTTGCACGCGTGCCGTCTGCGTGGCAGCATCGGCCAGTGGCCTTCCCGGAGGAATTTTGATGCGTGCCTTTTTGACTGCAGCCATTTTTACCGCGTTAGCATGGCCAGTGTTTTCACAAGAAATGCCGCTGATACCCGAGCGGCGTCTGGTGATGACCGAAGGCACCGATCTGGCCGGCACGGATATTCGGCAGATTTTTGATACCACGCTTGAATCTTGTGCGGCGGCTTGTCTGCTAGACCCGGCGTGTCAGGCGCTGACGTTCAACGCACGCAATAATTCCTGCTTTCCGAAATCCGCGGTTACGGGGCAGGCGCCCTATCAGGGGGCGGTGTCGGCCTTTGTTCGGCAGGCAGCACCGGGAGCAGTGTCGCGGGCGGCGACCCGCGCGGTCGATCTGGATTTTCTGGACGGGCAAGACCTGACCCGTGCCTATGATCAGGCGGCGGGCCTGGGGCGCAGGCATTTGACCGGCGACTGGTCCGAGGCTGAACTGTTGGCCGCGGTGGCCGAGGCCCGCGCGTCGGGTAACGTAGCGGCGGCTGCGCGCTTGCAAGGGGCTGCGCTGAACCTGTCGGATGCGGCGGATCAATGGCTGGAATACGCGCGGCTGGTGCTGGCAAGCCCGTCTGATGGGAACAATACCCCGCGCACGGCCGTTCTGGCGGCGATCAACGGTTATCTGCGGGCACCCGCGAAACCGGTGCAGGCCGAAGCGCTGATGGTGTTGGCGGACGCACTGGAGCACGCCGACCGTGGCCGCGACGGGGTGCATGCGCTGCGTCTGGCCCACAGCCTGTCGTCGCGCGAGGATATCGCCGCGCTGCTGGACGATTTCGCCGGCAAATACGGCTTTCGCATTTCCGAACACAAGGTTGAATCCGACAGTGCCGCGCCGCGTATCTGCGCGATTTTCACCGAAGATCTGGCCAAGTCGGGCACCGATTACGCCAGCTTTGTGAAACTGCCGCAGACCGGCCTGTCGGTTGAGGCCAGCGGTAACCAGATCTGCGTTGCCGGGCTGAAACATGGCGAACGCTACGCGCTGACCTTCCGCGAGGGCCTGCCCTCGGCTGCGGGCGAGGTTCTGGCCAAGGATGTGGCCATTTCAACCTATGTCCGCGACCGCAGCCCCGCGGTCAGCTTTCCGGGCCGGGCCTACATTCTGCCGCGCACGGCGGACGCGGGCCTGCCGGTCGAAACTGTCAACACCGACCGGCTGGACCTGACCTTGCTGCGGATATCGGACCGGAACCTTGTGGCGGCAATGCGTGATGATTATTTTGCCCGCTCGCTTGACTATTGGTCGAACGATTATTTCTCCAGCACGCTGGCCGAAACCGTTTGGAGCGGTAGCGCCGATGTCGCGATGGAGGTGAACCGCGACACCACCACCCGCCTGCCTGTGCAAGAAGTGACAGGCCCGCTTGGCCCCGGCATCTACGCACTGCAAGCCGAAATTCCGGGCAAGGACGAAACCGAATATCCGGCGGCAACGCAGTGGTTTGTGATCTCGGATCTGGGGATGTCGACGTTGTCGGGGGCGGACGGGCTGCATGTCGTGCTGCGCGGCCTGTCGGATGCGGCCGCGCGTGAGGGTGTTGAGGTGCAACTGATCAGCCGCGCGAACTCGGTTCTGGGGGTGGCGGTAACGGATGCGCAGGGCTACGCGCATTTTGAGGCGGGGCTGACCATGGGCAAGGGCGGGTCCGCGCCGGCGCTGGTATCGGCCACCTCGGGCGAGGATATGGCGTTTCTGTCGCTGACCGACCCAGAGTTTGATCTGTCTGATCGCGGGGTTGAGGGGCTTCCCCCCGCGCCGCCGATTGATGTGTTTTTGACCACAGATCGCGGCGCTTACCGCACCGGTGAAACGGTGCACGCCACCATGCTGGCGCGTGATGCGGCGACCCGCGCGCTGCCCGGCCTGCCACTGACAGCGGTTCTGGTACGGCCCGACGGGGTCGAATATGCGCGCGCTCTGGCGGAAGATGTGGGGGCCGGTGGCCATGTCGCGGCGTTTCCCATCGCCGGGTCTGCGCCGCGCGGCACCTGGCGGCTGGATGTCTTTGCCGACACAAAGGCGGCACCGCTAAGTTCAGCCAAAGTGCTGGTCGAGGATTTCTTACCTGAACGTATCGACTTTGACCTGACCCTGCCCGAGGGGATTCTGCCTGCCGGGTCGCTGCCCGAAATGGGGCTGTCGGCGCGCTATCTGTTTGGCGCACCGGGGGCGGGATTGGCGGTTGAAGGGGGCGTGCGCCTGGTCGCCGCCGATAGCGTGCCGGGGTTTGAGGGCTACCGTTTTGGCCGTCACGATGACATTTTCTCGCCGTGGTTCGACAGTATCGCCGGTGCTGAGACCGATGATCAGGGCAAGGCGCAGCTTTTCCTGTCGCTGCCTGAAATGGGGGCGGATGGTCAGCGACCGTTGCAGGCAACCTTTACGGTCGATGTGCGCGAAGGTTCGGGTCGGCCGGTCGAGCGCAGCCTGTCGCGGATCGTGCTACCCCGTGAACCGGTGATCGGGATCAAGCCGATGTTTTCCGACGATACCGTAGGCGAAGGCGACGAGGCGCGTTTTCAGATTGCGGCCGTGGGGCCGGATGGCCAGCCCGCCGCGATGAAGGTGCATTGGGTGATGAACCGGGTCGAAACCCGGTATCAGTGGTATTCGCTTTACGGATCGTGGAACTGGGAGGGCGTCACCAGCCGCACCCGCGTGGCCGAGGGCGACCTTGACCTGACCGCCGCGGGTCCGCAGCAGGTGGCGGCCCGCGTGGGTTGGGGCCAGTATGAACTGGTTGTCGAGGCGGCTGCGGGCGATGCCGCCGCCTCGGTCGGGTTTGATGCGGGCTGGTATGCCCCCGCCAACGCGATGGAAAGCCCCGACCGGTTGGAGCTGTCCTTGGACAAGCCCGCCTACAAATCGGGCGATACCGCGCGCTTGCGCATTGTTCCGGCTGCGGATGGGGTGGCGGTGGTCTCGGTTCTGTCGAACCATCTGATTTCGCTTCAGACGGTGGCGGTGACGGCTGGGGAAAACACCATTGATCTTCCGGTGACGGATGAATGGGGGGCAGGGGCCTATGTCACGGCCTCGGTGATCCGGCCCTTGGCGGTTGACGTGGGCGCGCGCGTCCCAACCCGAGCGCTGGGTCTGGCCCATGCGGCGGTGGACCCGGCAGAGCGGCAGTTGACCGCGAGCTTTGATGTGCCAGCGGCCTCAGACCCGCGCGCGGCCTTGCCGGTGGCGCTGAAGGTTTCGGGCGGCACGGCTGGCGAAACCGTCTATGCGACGATTGCGGCCGTGGACCTTGGCATCTTGAACCTGACGGGGTTCAAATCACCCGACCCCTCGGCGCATTACTTTGGCCAGCGGCGTCTGGGCATGGGGCTGCGGGATGTCTATGGCCGGTTGATTGATGGCAAGAACGGGGTTGAGGGTATCATACGGTCCGGCGGCGATGCGGCCTCTGGGCTGAAAATGCAATCGCCGCCGCCGACCGAAGAACTGGTCGCCTACTTCAGCGGCCCGCTGACGGTGGGCAGCGATGGCATGGTTCAGACTGAATTCCAGATGCCCGCTTTCAACGGCACCGTGCGGCTGATGGCGGTGGTCTGGTCTGACAGTGGCGTCGGACAGGCCAGCGCCGATGTGCTGGTGCGTGACCCGGTGGTGGTGACGGCCTCGGTGCCGCGGTTCATGGCGCCGGGCGACGAATCGCGCCTGCTGCTGGAAATTGTCCACGCCTCTGGCCCATCGGGGCGGATGGGGCTGGATCTGAGCGCAGACGGAATGGCGCTTGGCGCCGCACCTTCGGGCGTGGATCTGGCCAATCAGGGCAAGGCTGAGCTTTCGGTGCCGATTACAGCGCAGCAGACCGAGGGCGTGCAAACGATCCGCGTGGCGCTGTCCACACCCGACGGCAAGGTGCTGGACAAGGTGTTGTCCATTCCGGTGCAACTGAACGATCCGGCCGTGTCGCGCCAATCGCGGTTTGATCTGGCGGCGGGCAGCACGTTCACGCTGGATGCCAACGTCTTTGCGGGGCTGCAACCGGGTAGCGGGCGGGCAACGCTGGCGGTTGGCCCGCTGGCGCGGTTTGATACGGCGGGCCTCATGGCGGCGCTGGACCAATACCCCTACGGCTGCACCGAACAGGTCACGTCAAAGGCGCTGCCGCTGCTTTATTTCGATCAGGTTGCCTCGGCCATGGGGCTTGGCGGGCGGGATGATGTGAAAGCCCGGATCGACACGGCCATCGGCCTGGTGCTGACCAATCAGGATGCGAGCGGCGCCTTTGGTCTTTGGTCGCCTGAAAGCGGCGATCTGTGGCTGGATGCCTATGTTTCGGATTTCCTCAGCCGGGCCAAGGCGCTGGGGCACAAGGTTCCCGACATCGCCTTCCGCAACGCGATGGACAATCTGCGCAATCAGGTCAACTACGCGCCTGACTTTGACGCGGACTCCAACGGGGGCGGCGCGGCGCTGGCCTATGCGTTGATGGTGCTGGCCCGCGAAGGTGCGGCGGCGGTGGCCGATCTGCGCTATTACGCCGATGTGAAGGGGGATGAATTCGCCAACCCGTTGGCAGCGGCGCAACTGGGTGCCGCGCTGGCCAGCTACGGCGACCAGACCCGCGCTGACGCGATGTTTGCCCGCGCGGCGCGGCTGCTAGGCGGTGCGCGCGACAGGGGGCAGGTCTGGCGCGCGGATTACGGCACCATCCTGCGCGATCAGGCGGCAGTTCTTGCGCTGGCCGCCGAGGCCGGGTCAACCGCCATCCCGCTGGAGCAGGTCGGCACGAGTGTCGCCAGCGCGATCAACGGTCAACGGCTGTCAACGCAAGAGGCCAGTTGGGCCCTGATGGCGACCCACGCGCTGATCGACCGCCCCGGAACGGCAGGGTTCACCCTGAACGGCGCGCCGGTCGAAGGGCCGCTGGTGCGGGTGCTGGATGACCAGACCGTGGGGACCGAAATGGCGATTGCCAATGGCTCGGGCAAATCGGCGGTCTTGACGCTGACCACGACCGGCGTGCCATTGGTGCCGGAGCCTGCGGGCGGTACGGGCTATACCATCAGCCGCAGCTACTACACGCCCGAAGGTGCGCCGGTTGACCCGTCGCATGTGGCGCAGGGCGCACGGCTGGTCGCGGTGCTGGAGGTCAAGCCCCATGGCGGAGGTGCGGCGCGGCTGATCGTCGAAGACCCGTTGCCCGCCGGGTTTGAGATTGATAACCCGAACCTTCTGCGGGCGGGCGATCTGGCGGCGCTGGACTGGCTCTCGGTCGAGGAGAACACCCGCACGGTCGAGTTCCGTCAGGAACGTTTCATGGCGGCAATCGACTGGCGCAGCGACAAGCCGTTCCGGCTGGCCTATATCGTGCGGGCGGTGTCGCCGGGCAGTTTCCACCAACCGGCGGCCAGTGTTGAAGACATGTACCGCCCAGATTATCGCGCGCAAACGGATGCGGGACGCGTGGTGATCGACTAGGCGATGCGGCGGTTTGCACTGATCTGGCTGGTGGCGGGGCTTTTGGCCTTCGCCGCCGCCCGCGATGGGTTTGACGGCTGGATAGCCGCGACTGATCTGCCAGTTTTGCAAGTGCCGGTGGGCACCGAGGTGGTGGCGCGCGACGGTAGCTTGCTTCGGGCGTTTCCGGTGGCTGATGGCCGCTGGCGGCTGACCCCTGGCCCGGTGGATCCGGACTTTATCGCCCTGCTGATCGCTTACGAGGATGCGCGGTTTTATGACCACGCCGGGGTTGACCCTTTGGCAATGGCGCGGGCCGCGTGGCAAGCACTTTGGGCGGGGCGCATCGTGTCGGGGGCATCAACCCTGACGATGCAGGTGGCGCGGCTGCTGGAAGAGGGGCCGACCGGCACCCTCGCCGGAAAACTGCGCCAGATCCGGGTCGCGCTGGCGCTGGAGAGGCGGCTAAGCAAGGTTGATATCCTTGAGCTATATCTGCGGCTTGCGCCCTACGGCGGCAACCTGGAGGGGGTCCGCGCGGCTAGTCTTGCCTATTTCGGCAAGGAACCGCGCCGCCTGACCCCGGCGCAGGCCGCGCTTTTGGTGGCGCTGCCGCAATCACCAGAGGCGCGCCGCCCGGACCGTGCCCCTAAGGCGGCGCAGGCGGCGCGTGGGCGGGTGCTGACACGGCTGGTGGCGGATGGGGCGCTTTCACCTGCGCGGGCCGAGGCGGCAACGCACGAAGCCATCCCGCGCACCCGCCGCCCGTTTCCCGCGCTGGCGCCGCTGTTGACCGACCGTTTGCGCCGCGCCCACCCCGAGGCGGGACGGATCGCCACCACCATTGACCCGGCCTTGCAACGCGCCGCCGAGGCGTTGGCGCGGCGTGCGGTTGCGGGGCAGGGTGGCCGGGTTTCAACGGCGATGGTCTTTGCCGATCACCGCACCGGCGAGATCCTGGCCGAGGTTGGCACCGCCGAATGGGCCGAGGATGCACGGGGCGGATTTATTGATATGGCACAGGCGGTTAGGTCGCCGGGGTCGACGTTGAAACCCTTTGTCTACGCGCTGGCCTTTGATGAGGGGCTGGCCCATCCTGAAACGCTGATCGAGGACCGTCCGCTGGCCTTTGGTAGTTGGCGCCCGCAGAATTTTGACCGCCATTTTCGCGGCACGGTTTCGGTCCGTGACGCACTTTTGATGTCATTGAACATTCCGGTGGTCAGCCTGACCGAAGCCCTTGGCCCGGAACGGCTTTTGGCAACTTTGCGGCGGGCGGGCGTTACGCCGGAGATGCCCGGAGGGGCGCCGGGGCTGGCGGTTTCCTTGGGCGGCGTTGGCGTCAGCCTGGAGGGGTTGGTGCAGGCCTATGCGGGGCTTGCGCGGCTGGGCGAGGGGGTGCGGATCTCGGCCGAGGCGGGGCAGGCGGAGGTATTGCCGCAGCGGCTGTTTGGGCCGGTGGCGGCGTGGCAAGTGGTTGATATACTTTCCGGATTAGCGCCGCCCGCGGGGGGGGCGCCGGACCGGATTGCGTATAAGACGGGCACGAGTTATGGCCACCGTGACGCGCTGGCGGTGGGGTTTGACGGGCGGCATGTGGCGGGGGTTTGGCTGGGGCGGCCAGACGGGACGCCGGTTCCGGGGGCCTTTGGCGGTGAGTTGGCGGCGCCGATCCTGTTCGAGCTTTTTGGCCGTGCAAAGCAGGCGCCGGACCCGCTTCCACCGCCGCCGCCTGCGACATTACTGTTGCCAAACAATCGCTTACCGCTGCCGCTGCAACGGTTTCGCCCGCGCGATGCGGTGTTTTCTGGCGCCACGCCTGACGCGCCAGAACTGCGGTTTCCGCCCGACGGGGCCGAGGTTGAGGCGCCCGGGGGCGGGTTGGTGGTCAAGCTGGCCGGGGGCACGCCGCCCTTTACCTGGCTGGCCAACGGGACGCCGGTTGCGGTCGGGATCCGCGCGCGGGAGACGGTTTTGCCGATGCCGGGGCCGGGGTTTGTGGCGCTGGTGGTGATTGACGCGAAGGGCCGCGCGGCGCGGGTTTCGGTGCGTTTGCGTTGAGAACCGGCGGTAGGATCGGTGTGTAAAAGCGCGTAGAACCGGTACACACGCGCGTATGACTTTTGGCCCGGCGATGCCGAACCAAACTGCCGCTGGCAGGAGTATTTAGGCCAAAAAAAAGCAGGGCGCCTAGAGCCGTTCGATGGCCAGCGCGATGCCTTGGCCGCCGCCGATACACATGGTGATCAGCGCGCGTTTACCGCCGGTTCGGTGGAGCGCATGGAGCGCCTTGACGGTCAGCAGCGCGCCCGTTGCGCCGACCGGGTGGCCAAGTGCAATCGCGCCGCCCGAGGGGTTGACGCGGGCCGGGTCAAAGCCGAGGGCGCGGCTGACGGCGATGGCCTGGGCGGCGAAAGCCTCGTTCGATTCGATCAGGTCGAAATCGGTGGCGGTCAGACCGGTGCGGGCGAAGAGGGATTCGACGGCGGGGATCGGACCAAGGCCCATGACCTCGGGGCGCACCCCGGCGTGGGCGTAGCCGAGAATGCGGGCGAGGGGTTTGAGGCCTGCCGATTGCGCGGCGCTTTTGCGGGCCAGTACGAGCGCGGCGGCACCGTCATTGATGCCCGAGGCGTTGCCGGCGGTGACGGTGCCGTCTTTCTGAAAGACCGGTTTCAGCGCGGCGAGGGCCTCAGCGGTGGTGGCTTTGGGGTGTTCGTCTTTGGCGAAGGTGACGCTGCCTTTGCGGGTGGGAACCTCAACGGGGACGATTTCATCCTGGAAGTGGCCGGCGGCGATGGCGGTGGCGGCGCGGGTCTGACTTTCCAGTGCGAAAGCGTCCTGATCGGCGCGGGTGATGCCGTATTCGGTGGCAACGTTTTCAGCGGTAACGCCCATATGGCCGGTACCAAATGGGCAGTTGAGGGCGCCGGTCATCATGTCAAGTGCGCGGACATCGCCCATTTTCTGACCCCAGCGGCCAGCTTGCAGGATATGGGGTGAGCGGCTCATGCATTCGGCGCCACCGGCGAGGGCAAAATCGGCGTCATGGAGCAGTAGCGATTGCATTGCCGAAACGATGGCCTGCGCCCCCGAGCCACAGAGCCGGTTCACGTTCATCGCCGGGGTGCGATCGGGAACACCGGCCTGAATGGCGGCCACGCGCCCTAGATACATATCGCGTGGTTCGGTGTTGATGACATGGCCAAAGACCACATGGCCGATCTGATCGCCTGACAAGCCCGCGCGGGCAAGTGCGGCTTTAGAGGCCGTTGTGGCAAGCTCGATCGGGGGGGCAGTGGACAGGGCGCCGCCGAAGGTGCCGATGGCGGTGCGTGCGCCGGACAGGATGACGATATCGGTCATGGGATGCTCCGTTCATTGGTTTTACCAATGCTAGCGCGTGGGTGTCAGTCGCGCCAGCTTTAGAGCGGGCATGTGACGGGGGGTAACGGTGCCGCCCCGTGGGCCAATGTCGGATCAGGGGATTTGCGGCACAAGGGGCGTGCGGCCTTTGGGGGTTAAAAGCCACGCATCGCGCCCGTCGATCACCACCGCAGAGAGCGGCCCGCCATAGGCCGCCGAGCTGTCGATATTGAGCCGGTTGCCGTAATGCGTGGCGTCGGGCAGGGCGGTGTGGCCATGCACGACCAGGGCGCCATGATCGCGGCGATCCTCAAGAAAGGGGCCGCGGATCCATAGGAGGTCATCTTCGGTTTGATCACGCAGATTGATGCCGGGGCGGATGCCCGCGTGAACAAACAGGGCGGCATCCAGCATGAGGTTAGTTGGCAGCGCCGTCAGCCAGTCGCGGTGGGCCTGCGGCACGGCGGCGCGGGCTTCAGCGTGGATCTGCTCAACGGGGCGGTTGCCGGGTTCGCGCAGCCCGTAAGAGGCCAGCGTTTGCGGGCCGCCAAGGCGCGGGTGTAGCCAGCCAAGGTCTGGCCGAAGCCCAGGGTCATGCGCCCAAGGATCAGTCAGAAAGGTCAGGAACAGCCGGTCGTGATTACCCTTGAGCACATGCCACGGATGCCCGGCCTTTTGCCCCTGCATCAGGTAATTGATGACGCCCGCGCTGTCGGGGCCGCGGTCCACAAGATCACCGACATGAACGACAGGTGAGGCGCTATTTCTGTAAGCTGCGCGGTCAGCCGCGATCAGCGCATGGGCGCCTTGCAACAGGCCCAGATGGCCGTGAATATCACCGATAGCATAGATTTGCATGATGGTCTTTCAGATAAAAAGCCCCCTACCGTTCGGGCAGGGGGCCAGTCGCGCACCTTGAAGTTACGCTCAGACGACCTCGAATTCCAGCGGTCTGATCCGTTGGAAAAGGCCGGTGCCTTGCAGGTCCTTTACTACCGCATCGGATAGGTGTTCGTCCAGATAGAGGATCGCGATTGCATCACCACCGGTGTTCGAGCGGCCGAGGGTAAAGTTGGCAATGTTGACGCCGTGTTTACCCATGGTGCTACCCAATGTGCCGATGATGCCCGGCGCGTCGCGGTTGGTGGTGTAGAGCATATGGGGCCCGACCTCGGCGTCGATGTTGATCCCCTTGATCTGGATAAAGCGGGGTTTGCCATCGGCAAAGCAGGTGCCCGCAATCGAGCGTTCATGCGTGTCGGTGACCACGGTCAGCTTGATATAAGCGTCGAACACACCGGATTTGCTTTGCTTGGTAGTGGCAATCTGCACACCACGTTCCAGCGCGAGAACCGGCGCCGAAACCATATTCACATCGGGGTTTGTGGCCTTCATGACGCCCGCAATCGCGGCACAGTTCAGCGCAGCCAGGTTCATGTCTGCAACCGACCCGTCATAGAGGATGTTGATCGCCTTGATCGGATCGTCGGTCATCTGGCCGACGAATGACCCCAGATGCGCCGCAAGTTTGATCCAGGGCCCCATGATGGTGGCCTCTTCAGCAGTAACGGACGGCATATTGAGCGCATTTTGCACTGCACCGGTCAACAGATAGTCCGACATCTGTTCGGCCACCTGAATAGCGACGTTTTCCTGGGCCTCGGTCGTTGCAGCGCCTAGGTGCGGCGTTACAACGACATTCGGCAGGTTGAAGACCGGGCTATCGGTTGCCGGTTCCACCGCAAATACATCCAGCGCGGCACCTGCGACATGGCCGGATTTCAGCGCGTCATGCAGGGCCGCTTCGTCAATCAGGCCGCCACGGGCGCAGTTGATGATACGCACGCCCTTTTTGGTTTTTGCGAGTGCCTCGCGCGAGAGGATGTTTTTGGTCTTTTCGGTCATCGGGACATGGAGGGTGATGAAATCGGCCTTGGCCAAAAGCTCGTCCAGTTCGACCTTGTGAACGCCCATGTGCTTTGCGCGATCTTCGCTGAGGAAGGGGTCATAGGCGATGACTTTCATCTTAAGCCCCAGGGCGCGGTCGCAGACAATGCCGCCAATGTTGCCCGCGCCGATCACGCCGAGGGTTTTGTTGAACAGTTCAACCCCCATGAAGCGGTTCTTTTCCCATTTTCCTTCGTGGGTCGAGGCGCTGGCTTCGGGTAGTTGCCGGGCCACGGCAAACATCATCGCAATGGCATGTTCAGCGGTGGTGATCGAGTTACCAAAGGGGGTGTTCATCACGATCACGCCCTTTTTCGAGGCGGCGGGGATGCTGACGTTATCAACCCCGATGCCGGCACGGCCGATGACCTTGAGGTTGGTTGCGGCGGCGAGGATCTTTTCCGTGACCTTGGTGGCCGAACGGATGGCAAGGCCGTCGTATTGGCCGATCACCTCAAGCAGCTTTTCCTTATCTTTGCCCAGGTTGGGCATGTAGTCGACGTCAATCCCACGATCACGAAAGATCTGGACAGCGGTTTCAGAAAGTTTGTCGGAAACGAGAACCTTGGGGGCCATTTCGGTAGTCCTTGAATTTCAGAAATATCGGGAAACTGGCGGGGCAAGCCCGCCAGCCACTGTCCAGATCAGGCTTGGGCGGCCAGTTCGGTGCGGTAGGCCCATTCGATCCACGGCATCAGGGCCGCCACGTCACTGCTCTCGACCGTTGAGCCGCACCAGAGGCGAAGGCCGGCGGGCGCATCGCGGTAGGCGCCGGCATCCAGTGCCACGCCTTCTTTTTCAAGCCGCTTCGCAACGGCCTTGGCAAAGGCGGCACCGTCCTTGATTGCCGGGTCGGTGAACTTCAGGCAGACCGAGGTGGTCGAGGCGGTGGCCGGGTCAACCGCGAGATCGGCAATCCAGGGCTTGCCCGCGATAAAGTCGCGCACCACGCCGGCGTTGGCGGTGGCGCGGGCAATCAGCCCCTGCAGCCCGCCAATACCCTGCGCCCATTTCAGCGCCACAAGGTAATCTTCGACGGCCAGCATCGAGGGGGTGTTGATGGTTTCCCCCGCAAATATCCCTTCGATCAGCTTGCCGCCCTTGGTCATCCGAAAAATTTTGGGCAGGGGCCAGGCGGGGGTATAGGTTTCCAGCCGCTCGACCGCGCGGGGCGACAGGATCAGCACGCCGTGCGCGCCCTCACCGCCCAGCACTTTTTGCCAAGAGAAGGTCACAACATCCAGTTTGTCCCACGGCAGGTCCATCGCAAAGGCGGCGCTGGTGGCGTCGCAGATGGTCAGGCCCACGCGGTTGGCCGGGATCAGATCACCGTTTGGCACCCGCACGCCCGAGGTGGTGCCGTTCCAGGTGAACACCACGTCACGGTCAAAGTCGACCGAGGCGAAATCAACGATTTCACCGTAGGGGGCCTTTTTGACGGTGGCGTCCAGCTTCAATTGCTTGACCACATCCGTGACCCAGCCTTCGCCAAAGGATTCCCACGCCAGCATTTCCACCGGGCGCGCGCCCAGCAGCGACCACATCGCCATTTCAACGGCGCCGGTATCAGAGCCGGGGACGATGCCGATGCGGTAGCCTTCCGGCACGCCCAGCACGGTGCGGGTCAGGTCGATCGCCTCTTTCAGTTTCGATTTGCCCACGGCGGCACGATGCGAGCGGCCCAGAGGCGCGTCAGAAAGCATCGTCAGATCAAAGCCGGGGATTTTGGCGCAGGGGCCAGAGGAAAAGCGCGGATTGGCCGGCCGCACTGCCGGGGTCTGTAGGTCAGACATGGTATCCTTCCAGATAAATGCCCCCCGTTGGGGAGGGGTGTCCCACGGATGGGGATAGGGGGGGAACGGCTCTGGCGCAAGCGGCAAAATTGCGCTAACCGCCGCTTTGAACCACAAAAGCGACCCGTCGCCTCCACTATCGGAAACACGCATGTTCACAGCCACCCTGCTCTGTGCCCCAAAAGCCGCCAATCTGGACCGGGTAACGGTCGAATCGCTACGCGATGCCTGGGCGGGGGGCGTGGCGTCATGGCTGAACCCCGGCATCGCTGCTGAATTTGCGATGCCAGCGCGGCCCGCGAACCAGTGGGAAGTTTGGGCCGGGTTGCAGGCGATTGGCGTTGATCTGGTGGTGCAGGCCAGCGCGGGCCGCAAAAAGCAGATGCTGCTGGCCGATATGGACAGCACGATGATCGAGCAGGAATGCATTGACGAGCTGGCCGATGTTGCTGGCGTCGGCGCGCGGGTGAAAGAGATCACCGCGCGGGCGATGAACGGCGAGTTGGATTTTGAAGCGGCGCTGACCGAACGGGTCGGGTTGCTGAAAGACCTGCCCGACGGTGTGATTGCCAAGGTGCTGGCCGAGCGGATTACCTTTATGCCGGGCGGAACCGAGCTTTTGGCCACGATGAAGGCGAACGGTGCCTATGCGGCGCTGGTGTCGGGCGGGTTCACCGCCTTTACCGGGCATGTGGCCGCGGCGCTGGGGTTTGACGAAAACCGCGCCAACACCTTGCTGATCAAGGATGGGGTTCTGACCGGCACAGTCGCGCAGCCGATTTTGGGGCGCGAGGCGAAGGTGCAGGCGCTGCGCGAAATTTCGGCGCGCTTGGGGATTGGCCATGATCAGGTGATGGCCGTTGGCGACGGCGCCAATGATCTGGGGATGCTGGGGCTGGCCGGGGCAGGGGTGGCGCTGCACGCCAAGCCTGCGGTCGCGGCCAAGTGTGATATTCGGATCAACTACGGCGATCTGACGGCGCTTTTGTATGTGCAGGGCTACGGGATCGGGGATTTCGCCTGAGCGCGGCTCACAATTTGATGATCCGGGGCGGTGGGGCTTGTGTTTCATCAGCGGGCCTTGTTCCTATGGCCCGACACTGCCGTTCGTATGAAATACTGCGGGATTTTGGGATGAGGATCGGACGATGAAACTTTCTTATTTTGCACTGGCAACCGTGATCTGGGCGGGTTTTGCGCCGATGGCGCCGGCGCATGAAATTGTTGCCGGCGATCTGGAGATCATCCACGCGCATATCCCCGCGCTCTCGCCGGTGGCGAAATCGGCGGCGGGTTACATGGTGATTTCAAATGAAGGCAAGTCGGCTGACCGGCTGATCGGGGTGGAAACGCCGGCGGCAGAGGCAGCCTCGGTGCATGAGACGGACTTTGGCAGCGACGGCGTGGCGCGGATGCGCGCGCTGGACGGATTGGCGATTGACGCGGGCGATATCGTGACGCTGGAACCGGGCGGCATGCATGTGATGCTGATGGGGCTGACCGCGCCGCTGAAGGCGGGCGACGTGGTGCCCGCCACGCTGGTCTTTGAACATGCGGGCCGGGTAGAGATGACCTTTATGGTGGACGCGGCCGATGCGGTCATGGATCACTCGACCATGGACCATTCAACGATGAATCATTCCGCCCCGAAGCCCTAGCGCAAGGCTGCTTTACTTTCGCTGATCGCCGGTCGATGAAAGGCGATTGCCAAAGGATGACGCCCGATGTTCGAAGTCTCGCTTGACCTTGCCCTGATGCTGATCGCGGCGGCCTTTACGGCCGGGTTTGTGGACAGTATCGCCGGCGGTGGCGGGCTGATCACGCTGCCTGCGTTGCTGCTGGCGGGGGCGACGCCGCTTCAGGCCCTATCGACGAACAAGGTGCAGGGCGTTTTTGGCGCGGCGACGGCGGCACTAAGCTATGCCGCCTCGGGGCATGTGAACCTGCGCAGGCAGGCGCGTGCGGCGGCGATGGCCTTTGGCGCGGGTGTGGCCGGGGCGGTGCTGGTGTCAGTGATCCCGACCGAGGGGCTGCGCTGGGCGCTGCCGGTGCTGCTGGTGGCGGTGGCGCTGTTTTTCGCGCTGAAAAAGGGGCTGGATGACACGGACCGTCAACAGCGGTTAAGCCCGGCGATGTTCACCGCATTTTTCGTGCCGCTGATCGGTTTTTACGACGGGTTGGTCGGGCCGGGGGCCGGGTCGTTTTACATGATCGGCTTTGTGATGCTGGCGGGTTACGGCGTGCTGAAGGCAACGGCGCATACCAAGCTTTTGAACTTTGCGTCCAATCTTGGCGGCCTGTTGGCCTTTGCGGTTGCGGGCGCGCCGTGGTGGATTATCGGGCTGGCAATGGGGGCGGCACAGATCGCCGGCGCGCGGATTGGGTCACGGGTGGCCATGCGGGTGGGCGCGCGGGTGATCCGGCCGCTATTGGTTGTCACCTCGTCGCTGCTGGCCGGGCGGCTGATCTGGCAGTTGATCTGACCTTGCCGCGATAGGCCGGGGTTCAGGCGAAACCCGGTGCCAGACGCATTTCGCCGGTTGTCAGCCCACGCCAGTTTTTCTGCGGGTCCGTCAGGTATTTCCCAACCATCGGATGGGTGGCGTCCAGCGCGCCGTATTTGACCAGAAGCGCGGTGATTGCCGCCTCAGAGGCGCGGGTAGCGCCATCAAGGATTTTCAGCGCGATACCCAGTTTCTGATCGGGCAGAATGGCGACAAAGACCGCCTCGGCGCCGGTTTTGACCGCGACCCGCCCGCCCATGGCACGCATCAGGTTGGTGCAGGCGCGGCCCTCACCGGCGACCATTTCGGGAAACGCGGTCATGGCGCGGGTCAGGTGGGCGGCGGCACGGTCACGGATGCCGCCCTCAGGATTGGCGGCGGCAAAAAAGGCCATCGCACGGGCCAGGCCGGTGACTGTGGTGGCGAAATTCGGGGCGGAACAGCCGTCGATCCCGTGGCCGGGGCTGGTTTCGCCAGTGACTTCCTCGAATGCGGTCTTCACCGCCTTTTGAACCGGGTGATCCAGGTCGACATAGTCGGGGCCAGCGTGCAGGTGGCGGGTCAGGGTCAAAAAGCCCGCGTGCTTGCCCGAGCAGTTGTTATGGATCTGACAAGGTGCGGTGTCAGAGCAGGTCAGCAGTTTGTTGGCCGCGCGGTCTGCGGGCATATGCGCGCCGCAACGCAGGTCAGGTTCGCCAAGCCCAAGGTCGGTTAGCCACGCGCTGACCGCCTGGGTATGGATCTGCGCGCCCTGATGGCTGGCGCAGGCCAGTGCCAGTTGCCGGTCTGTCAGCCCGGCGGTATCGGCCGCGCCGCTTTCCATCAGCGGTAGCGCTTGCAGCATCTTGCACGACGAACGCGGAAAAATCACCGCCTCGGGGTCACCCCACGCCTCTAGAATGCCTGCGGGGCCAAATACCACCGCATGGCCCGCGTGGACGCTTTCAAGCAACCCGCCCCGCCACAATTCCACCATCGACACCGCCGACATAGCGTTCTCCTTCCTCAAATGCGCGAAAACCCGCCAACGGGGGTTTCCTAAATTGGCACTTTTGCGTTATCTGTCGGATATCGAGTTGAAAACAAGTCCGCCATTGGAAAAGGTGCGCCAAAGCACCGCCTTGAGCACCCAAAAGGCGGAACCGAGGCATCAGGCAGCTGGAGGGCTGTAATTTATGAAGATTTCCCTGCGGAGCGGCGCGTTCGCCGCCATCATCGCCTTTTCGTCTCTGACCGCCTCGGTGGTAGTGGCGCAGGAAAGCACCAACCGCGTTGCCGCCAACACGGATTGGAGCGTTTTTGTTGGTGACAATCCAAAAGAATGCTGGGGCGTTTCGGCGCCCAAGGAAACCGTCAACACCAAGGACGGCAAGCCCGTCGCAGTGCGCCGGGGCGATATTTTGCTGTTTGTCACCTTCCGGCCGGGTCAGGCGGGTGAAGTGTCCTTCATGGGGGGCTATCCGTTTGCCGACGGGTCTACCGCCGATATGGATGTGGGCGGCACGAAATTCACACTGTTCACCGATGGTGAAGGCGCTTGGGCCGGTTCGCCCGAAGAAGACGCCAAGATCATCGCTGCCCTGAAATCAGGGACCGAAGCGACGATGACCGCCCGTTCGGGGCGCGGCACGCAAACCAAGGACCGTTTCAGCCTGCTCGGCTTTACCGCCGCAATGGAAGAAGCTGCCAAGCGCTGCAAATAGAAACGCCAATATCGCAATCGGCCATCTTTATAAAAAGCATTTCATGCCCGACCCCAACCCACCCAAGGGTGAGGTTCGCGTGTAAAAGGCCGGAATGAAACCGGGGCAGGGTTGCTGCGTATAATGGTGGCTGCAAGGCACTGGTGACGCGACCGCACGCTTTCGCGTGGGGTGCGCCCGCGCCTTGGATCCAGGTGAATCTTGCCCCCCGAAATCGCCATTCATTGCGGTGGACCGGCGCCTGGTTACCCACACGCCAAAGCGTTAGGCGTAGGCTCCATCTGCCAGCCGTGCAATATCATCCCAACAGTCGGCGGCGCCAACAACCACGCGGCCGCCGTGGGCAATTGCCACATCCGCATCGCCCGGTTCAGTACGGCCTCCGGACTCTACCACGATCAATTGCCCCGCGAGGTAATCCCACGCGTTCATGTGTTCTTCAAGATACCCAAGTATCCGCCCCGAGGCGACATAGGCCAGCGACAGCCCGCCCGACCCATTGCGCCAAAATATACCGCCTTTGTCGATGAGCGCATTGATAAGATGTTTGATGCCCTTGGTGGGCGTGCGCCCGGAAAACCCAACCCCGACCGATCCTTCGCCCAGCCCTTTGCCGGTGGCGCAGTGAATCGGCCCGGCGTTGCAAAAGGCGCCGCCACCACGGCGGGCGTGGTGCATTTCATCATGAACCGGGTCATGGACAACGCCAATTTCGGTGCGCCCCGCGCGCACGCAGGCCAGGATCACACACCATTGCGGAATCCCGTTGATGAAGTTGGTGGTACCGTCGATCGGGTCGATCACCCAGGTAAAGCCGCTGGTGCCGGAGTGTGGTGCGCCTTCTTCGCCCACGATTCCGTCATCTGGGAATGCCTCGGCCAAGGCGGCGCGCACCTTGAGTTCGACGTTTTTATCAGCCTCTGAAACAAAGTCTTGATGGCCTTTCGTTTCAACTGCCAGCCGGTCCCAATGCCGAAAATACTCTAGCGCCAATGCCCCTGCTTCGCGTGCAATCCGCTGCGCCTCGGCATAGCGCCGCGCAATTTCCTGTGCTGGCATCAACTGTTCTCCTGTTTTGCTGCCCGTTTTGAAAGGCTATCAGCATCGCCCCCGTCTTGGGAAACCCGATTTTAGCCCGGCGCGATTTTGCGCTGTGTCCTGCGGCCGGGCTTCGTCAGAAGCGTTGTTGTAAGGCTGGCACGGCTGTCACAGCCCAAAGATCCGCGCCCACGCTGCCAACCCCCCGTGCAGGCGATGAATTGCAGGATGATAATCGCCGCTTGCACGGCGCGCGGTGGCGTGGCCCAATGCGGCCAAAAGGGGGCTGCCATGTATACGGTCATCGGCACGGTCGGGTCGCGCGCGCTGCGCGTTTTGTGGATGCTCGAAGAGTTGGGTCAGCCCTATGACCATGTGTCCGCGCAGCCGCGATCGGAAGGGGTGGTGGCGTTCAACCCGGCGGGCAAGGTGCCGGTGCTGATTGTCGATGGCACCCCGATTACCGACAGTACCGCGATCATCCAGTATCTGGCCGACCGCCACGCGGATCTGACCCGCCCCGCCGGCACGTTGGAGCGCGCGCGCCAAGATAGTCTGACGCAGTTCCTGCTGGATGAATTTGATGCGGCACTGTGGCTGGCTGCGCGCCACAGCTTCATTCTGCCCGAAGAACTGCGTCTGTCGTCGATCAAGAACTCATTGCGCTGGGAGTTTGAGCGCAGTCAGAAGGTGCTGGTCGCGCGGATGGGCGAGGGGCCGTTCATCATGGGCGAGGCGATGACCGTGCCCGATATCGTATTGACCCATTGCGGCATCTGGGCGCTGGCCGCGCGTTTTCCGATTATCGAGCCGCGTTTGAGCGAGTATCTGGAACGGATGCGCGCCCGGCCCGCGCTGATGCGCGCGCTGGCCAGGACCGGAGGGGCCGCCCCGCGGTCCTGAGGGGGTAGCCCAGAAGGAATGATCAGAAATGGCGGGCGGCGGCGCGGCCTGCGTGCAGCCCTGTGGCAAGGCAGCCGGTCAGCAGATAGCCACCGGTCGGGGCCTCCCAGTCCAGCATTTCGCCGCAGGCGAAGGTGCCGGGCAGGGCGGTCAGCTCCAGATCCTCGGTCAGGCTGGTGCGCAGGATGCCGCCTGCGGATGAAATTGCCTCGGCCAGGGGGCGGGGGCCGCTGTGGCGCACGGGAAGTGATTTGATCCGCTGGGCGAGGGGGCCGGGTGGTTTGGGCAGGGGGCGGCCCCATTCCTGCAGCAGGGCCAGTTTGACCGGGTCCAGATGCAGGGCCTTGCGCAGCCAGTTTGTGGTGGTGTCGCGCCCCTGCGGGCGCAAAAGGCGTCCGAGAACCTCGGTCAGGCTACGGTCGGGGGCCAGATCCAGCGTCAGCGGGGCGCCATCGCGCACCGCGGCGGATACGGCATAGACGCCGCCGCCCTCGATCCCCTTGGGGGTGATCACCCACTCGCCCCGGCTGATCCGGCCGCCGGCGAGAAGTGCGCAGCCTTTGACCGCCGTGCCGAAATGCGGCGCCATATGGGCCGACCAGTCGACCGAAAAGCCCATATTGGCCGGGCGCAGTGGCGCAATACCTACGCCCGCATCCCCCAGAATCGGCACCCAGGCCGCGTTTGACCCCAACCGTGGCCAACTGCCGCCACCCAGGGCCAGCACCGTCACCTTGGGTTTCAGGGTTTGCCGCCCCTCGGGTGTGTCGAACACAAAGCCCTGATCCAGCCCGACCCAGGCCCAACGGGTCTGGAGCTGCACCCCCATCGCTGCCAGCTGCGCCAGCCAGGCGCGCAGCAGCGGCGAGGCCTTCATCGCCACCGGAAACACCCGTCCGGTGCTGCCGGTGAACAGATCGACGCCCAAGCCCGTTGCCCAATCGCGGGTCTGTTCGGGGCCGAAGTTGGCCAGCAGCGGGGCCAGCCAGTCGCTGTCATAGGCGGCGGTGAACGTGGCGAGGGGCTCGTCTTTGGTCAGGTTCAACCCCGATTTCCCGGCCATCAGGAATTTGCGCGCGGGGGTGGGGCGGGACTCGGCCACCGTCACGCGGCGACCTGCGCGCGCCAGCGCCTCGGCGGCCATCAAACCGGCCGGGCCTGCCCCGATTACCAGTGCATCAATCATTCTGGTAGGATCCTTTTCACATATGCCACCTGCTGCGCTGTGGGCGCATCCAGCCATAGGTCCGTCTGGCCCGGTCGTGCAGGGCCCTGATGGTGGGGTAAATAATCCCGCAGCCTGTTCATCCTGATCTTTCAAAGCCCCTTTTCAGCAGTGGCGGACCCGCGTATCCATAGCCTTTGTATGCGATCTGCGCGGGTTGTGCAGGGCATTTCGTAGCTAACGCCGGGCCATCATCGCAAGCCGGATCAATGCGCGCTCCATCACCGCCATGGCGGGTGCGCGGCTGGCCGAACGCAGGCCGAGGTCTGTTTCCACCAACAGCCTGATCGCGTCTTCCAGCCGGTGCATGCCCCATTGCTGCACCTGTTTCAGCATCCGTTCGCGGCGGGGTCCAAAGATTGGCGGGCGCATCCGCGCCATCCCTTCCGCTGCGCCACCGGAGGCCGAGGCCGCAGCATGCAAGGCCCGAAAATGGCGCAGGCTTTGAATGGCCAGCGTCACAGGAAGAACGCCTTGCCCTTCCAGCCGGCGCATCATCGGACCCAGTTCCGCCGTGCGCCCCTCTGCCACGATGTGGAGCACGTCATCCACCTCGGCCTCGATCGTGGCAGGGGCGCAGGCCTCGACGTCGGTGGGGGTAAGGGGGGTGCTATCGCCATGTTTGTAAAGCGAGATTTTTTCGACCATCTGGCGGAAATCGCCGGGGTCCAGATCGCGCGCGAGGGCCGACAGATCTGTCATCGCCTCGCGGTCGATCTGCAAAAGCCCAGCTTTTTTCAGGGTGTCTTCGATTTCTTCGCGGGTGGGCGGATCGTCATAAATGCCGATGGCATAGGCGTTCGGGTGGTCCTCAAACACCTTGCGAAGGGCCGATTTTGCGGTCAGGGTGCCCGCCGTGACCACCACCGCCGCATCGCCCGTGCGCCAATCGGCAACGGCAGCTTTCACCGCAGGGGCCAGCGCATCGGTTGCGTCCTCCAAAAAGGCCACGCGTTGCCCCGGAAAGAACCCCTGCGCCTTGATTGCATCGCCAAGCGCCGCTGGGTCTTTGCGCAGGTCCGCGGCCGGAATACGCGATAGCCGCATCTCTCCTTCGCCTTCAGGGCCGATCAGCGCGGCGATCACCTCTTGCCGCTTCAGCGCCACCCGCATCGCATCGGCGCCAAAGATCAGCAGGCCCATGCGGCCAGGGTCGGGCTTGGCAAAGTAGCGGTTGGCGCTTGGCCCGGTCAGCTTCATTTCGGCAAGGATCCGGCACTGGCCAAAAGCCGCGTCACGATCTGATCGGCCAACATGCGCATCAGCCGTGTGCGGGCGTCGCCTTCGGCGGTCAGCGTCGACAGGGTGGAACCGGTCGCAGACCATGAGGTGAAACTGGTGACCTCACCCGTCAGCAACACCGCGTCAGACCCCGCGTCGCGCAATGTATAGGTTGCCACCCCGTTCAGCGAATAGCGCGTTGTGACGTTGTCAGGCGTGATTGCCTGGCCCGTCGTATCGGTTCTTATGGCATATCCAAGGCGGTAGCGCGCAGTTTGCGCTGGCCCCAACCGTTCAGAGAGACGCCGCACCAGCGCAAATTCATCGCGCGTGTTGGGGGTATCCGGGGCGACGCCTTCCAACAGGCCCGCCGCCCCGCCGCCGGGCCCATAGGCGGGCGTAAAGCCGCACCCGGCAACCGCCAGCGCCATCAACAGAAAGGTTCGGCGGTCAGATAACCACATTGACGATACGCCCCGGCACCACGATCAGCTTTTTGGGCGCTTGGCCCGCAAGCACCTTGATCACAGTTTCATCCGCCAGCGCCAGTTTTTCAACCTCTGCTGCGGGCATATCCCTGGCAACCGACAATTCCGAGCGCCGCTTGCCGTTGATCTGGATGGGCAGCACGATCATGTCGTCTACCAGCATTGCCGGATCGGCTTTTGGCCATGGTGCATTTACCACAAACCCTGTGCCACCTTGGGCGGCCCAGACCTCTTCGGCCAGATGCGGCACCATGGGTGACATCAACTGCGCCATCGTGCGCAGCGCACCACGCAGGGCCGTGCGGCTAGCCTGCGCCTTCGACAGCGTGTTTGAAAACTCGTATATCTTGGCAACAGCCTTGTTGAACGCAAAGGATTCGATGTTTTGCGTTACTTCGTGCACGGCGCGGTGCATGGCACGCAGCAATGCGTCGTCGCCGTCGCTGGCACCGATATCTTCCATGCTTTCGATTCGGTCAGACAGTGCCCAAACCCGGTTGAGGAACTTATACGCCGCCTCGGCGCCCGAGGATGTCCATTCGACATCGCGTTCGGGGGGGCTGTCGGACAGCACAAACCACCGTGCCGTATCGGCGCCAAAGGCCCGGATGATATTGACCGGATCAACCACGTTCTTTTTCGATTTCGACATTTTGGCCGAAGGGATGACCTTCACCGCCTCGCCGGTGGCGCGCAGTTTGCCGTCCTCGACATCTTCGGGCAGGTGATAGACGGGCCGCCCTTGGGCGTCGCGGGTCAGGTAAATTTCGTGCGTGACCATGCCTTGGGTGAAAAGCGCGTTGAACGGCTCGATCGCCTTGGCGGGCAGATGCCCGGTTTTGGCCATCGCGCGGGCAAAGAAGCGCGAATAGAGAAGGTGCAGGATCGCGTGTTCGATGCCGCCGATATACTGGTCGACGTTCATCCAGTACGCGGCGTCTTCGGGGTTGGTCGGGGTGGCGGCGTGGGGGCTGGTAAAACGGGCGTAATACCAACTGCTGTCCACGAAGGTATCCATCGTGTCGGTTTCGCGCCGCGCCGGGGCGCCGCATTTCGGGCAGGCACAGTCGCGCCATGTCGGGTGGCGGTCCAGAGGGTTGCCGGGTTGCTCAAAGCTGACGTCATCGGGCAGCTTGATCGGCAGATTGGCCTTCGATTCGGGCACCACGCCGCAGGTATCGCAATGCACCACCGGAATCGGGCAGCCCCAATAGCGTTGCCGCGAAAGACCCCAGTCGCGCAGACGGTAATTCGTGACGCCGCGCCCGATGCCGTTGGTTTCGCAAAACGAAATGGCTGTGGCCACGCCGTCATCGCCGGTTTGCACCTCGTCGCCGGCAAAGCCGCGCACATAGCGCACCGGTTCCGATTTCATCGGCACATAGGCCTCGGTCAGGGGGGTGGGGTCGTCTTTTGCCTCATAGACCGCGTTGATCGGCAGGCCGTATTTGGTGGCAAACTCATAGTCGCGCTGATCATGCGCGGGGCAGCCAAAGATTGCGCCTGTGCCGTAATCCATCAGGATGAAGTTGGCGATGTAGACCGGCAGCTCCCATGATTCGTCCAGCGGATGGCGGACGCGCAGGCCGGTGTCCATGCCGCGCTTTTCGGCCTTTTCCAGCGCCTCTTCGGTGGTGCCGATCCGGCGGCATTCGGCCACGAACTCGGCCAGCTTCGGGTCGTGGCGTTCCAGATGCCGGGCCAGCGGGTGATCCGGGCTGATCGCGGCAAAGCTGGCACCGCGCAGGGTGTCGGGGCGGGTCGTATACACCTCTAGCCGGTCAAACCCGTCGGGCGCATCCACCATCGAGAAGGCAAATTGCAGCCCGCGCGACTGGCCAATCCAGTTGGCCTGCATCAGCCGCACCTTTTCGGGCCAGTCCTTCAGCCCATCCAGCGCGCCCAGCAATTCGCCCGCGTAATCCGAGATCCGAAAGAACCACTGCGTCAGTTCGCGCCGCTCGACCGGCGCGCCAGAGCGCCAACCCTTGCCGTCGATCACCTGTTCATTGGCCAGCACGGTCATATCGACCGGGTCCCAGTTCACCACGGCATTCTTGCGGTAGACCAGCCCGGCCGCCAGCATATCCAGAAACATTGCCTGCTGCTGGCCATAGTATTCCGGGTCGCAGGTGGCAAATTCGCGGCTCCAGTCGATCGACAGGCCCAGGGGTTTCATCTGCGCGCGCATGTCTGCGATATTGCCGTAGGTCCAGTCCTTCGGGTGGCCGCCCCGCTCCATCGCGGCGTTTTCGGCGGGCATGCCGAAGGCGTCCCAGCCCATCGGGTGCAGCACCGAAAAGCCGCAGCTCATCTTGTAGCGCGCCACCACGTCGCCCATCGTATAGTTGCGCACATGCCCCATGTGGATCCGCCCCGAGGGGTAGGGGAACATCTCCAGCACATAGTATTTCGGCTTGTCCGGGTCGCGCCGGGCCAAAAACACGTCGGCCTCATCCCAGGCCCTTTGCCATTTCGCTTCGTTCTGGCTGGGTTCGTACGACATATCTGGCCCCTCATGCGGAATTCTGCCGGGGCTTGCTACACCGGGCGGGGGCGACAGGTCCAGACGGTCACGGGGTTTGCGCCTTTATCGTCGCAAAAATATCCCCGCCGGGGGCGTTCGGGAACGGATAGGGGCCCGCGGCGGGGGTATCAGCGCCGGGTTGGCGCGCCTACAGCTTCGAATCGCGGATGCGGATTTGCCGGGCCCGCGTCAGAATCGCATCTTCGACGGCGCGCACGGTGTCGGGCGACACGGCACCGCCGCGGCTGTCCAGCGCGACCTTCAGGCTGCGCGCGTCCAATGCGGGGTCTTGCACATAAACTGTGGCGCGGTAGGCGCGGCCGCCGCCGGGCGGGGTGCCGTAGCCGGTGACGATCACCCCCGAAAACGGATCGACCGACTGGATCGGCAAGAAGTTCAACACCTCAAGCGAGGCCTGCCAGAGGTATTTGTTCACCTCGACCGTGGTGCTGGGGTCTTTTGCGTTGGTGAACAGATCCCAGATGGTGGATTTCGGCTGATCGCCCAGGTTTCTGACCGGTTCCGCCTCGGCCGTGTCTGCCGTCTTGGGCTTTGCGCCAAATGAAAACGGATTGCCCCCGCCACAGGCAGCGACGGAAAAGGTCAGCGCAAGCAAGGCAATGGCGTGCAAGCTGCCGCGCGCGCGGCGTTTAAGTGTCATCTGAAAACCGTCCCCGTTTGGCGTTTCATGCTGTCTAGCCCATGGCCTGATGCCCGACAAGGTTTTTTGCCCACGACATCCCTTGGTGCGGGCGCGCGCACTGTGGCAAGACTGCACCATGCCGCCCCCTAATGCCGCCCGACCCTGTGTTTGAGTTGCAAAGCCGGGGGCGAAGGACGAAAAAGCATTCATACCCATCTCGGATCCTCCTGAGTTGGGGTTGCACCTTAGAGACAACGAGGGAAACGATGAAAAAGATTCTTCTTACCACGTCCGCACTGGTCGCGTTCGCTGGCGCCGCTTCGGCAGAGATTGCCATCTCCGGTTCGGCCGAAATGGGTTTTGTTGGCGGTGGCGACAACAACATCAGCTTCGCCGCTGGTGGTGAAACCCAGTTCCACAATGACATCACGCTGTCGATCAAAGCGACCGGCGTGACCGATGGCGGCCTGTCGTTCGGTTCTTTGTTCGACTTCTCGAAAGTCGAAGGCAACGCCAACGGCAACGTGTCGATCGACAACGAAGCTGCCTTCATTTCGGGTTCGTTCGGCACCCTGACCATGGGCGAAATTGATGGCGCCATGGACTGGGCGATCACCGAATCCGTGGGCAACCCGGGTTCCATCGGTGACGACGAAACCATGCACGCTGGCTACATGGGTTCGTTCGGTGACGGCTTCTATGACAACCAGATCGTTCGCTACGACTATTCGATGGGCGACTTTGGCTTTGCCCTGTCGGCCGAGCTGGACGACGACGTTGCTGGCCGCAGCACCAACTACGCTGCTGGTGTGACCTACAAAACCACCTTCGGTTCGACCGCGCTTGGCTTTGGCCTGGCCTACCAGTCGTTCGAAGCTCTCGGTTACCTGCCGGGCAACCTAGGTGGTGACGGCGGCTACGGCGATGCAACCGGAACCTCCGCCTATGACCCAGTCACCGGTTGGAATACCGCAGGACTAGGACTCGACGGTAATATTGACATCGTTGCGGTGTCGGTTAACGCCGATATGGGCAACGGCTTCGTCGCTGGTCTGGCCTATTCCGATTGGTCGGCCGACAATGCCGATGCCACCCAGACCCAATTGTCGCTGGGCTACACCACCGGTGCAATCTCGGTTGGCGCCAACTACGGCGTGTATGACATTGACGGTCTTGGCAAAATCAAGGGCTTTGGCCTTGCAGCAGCCTACGATCTGGGCGGCGGTCTGTCGGTTCATGCCGGCTACGGCGACAGCAGCTGGGACAACGTTTTTGGCCCGGACGATGGGTTTGAAACCTACTCGGTCGGCGTCGCGATGGCGTTCTGATCTTAGGATCATTGCTTAGGGAAAGAGCGGGCCTTGGCCCGCTCTTTTCTTTTGGGGGGCAGGATCGGCACCTCGACAAGGGGTGGACCGGCGGCTAAGGTTCGGCGCGTTCCGCCCGACCCGGCCCAGACAGGGGTATGCCCGATGCCGCCGACCAAACCAGACCCCGTACACGCCCTGTTCGCCCAAGGGCAAAAGCATCAGTCCGACCGCCGCTTTGACGATGCCTTGGCCTGCTATGAACAGATCCTGAAAATCAATCCCGATATCGCCGAGGTGCATTTTCACATCGGCCGCATCTGCGCTGTGACCGACCGTTTTTCCCGTGCGCTTGCCCATCTTTCCCGCGCCGCCGCCCTCAAACCCGCCGAACCCGCGATCTGGCAGGCCTGGGCCGAGGCGGCCGCCCTTGCCGCCGACCCGCAGGCCGACGCCGCCCTGCTTGGCGCGGTGAAATCCGCCCCCATTGCCCCGGCGCTGCGGATTGCCGTTCAAGACCGTTTTGCCCGCCCCCATGGCCGCCCGCCCGCCCCGATCTCTGCGGCAAAGCGCCCCGCCCTGGACCGGATCCTCAAGCACCTGAAAGCGGGCAAACCCGCCGAGGCACAGCGCCTTGCCGCCGCCGAAGCCGCCCGCCACCCGCAAGAACCCGCGTTTGCCAACGCCCTGGGTATGGCGCAACGCGACCTGGGCGCCAAAGAGGCCGCCATCGCCAGTTTTCGGCGCGCAGTGGCCCTGCAACGCGGCTACGCCGAGGCGCAGAACAATCTGGGCACGACGCTGCGCGATTTGGGACGCACCGCCGATGCCGCGCGGGCCTTTCGTGCCGCCGTGATTGCCGCCCCGAACTGGCCCGCCGCGCTGATCAATCTGGCCGATATGCTGAACCGCCTTGGCGCGCAGACCCATGCGCTACCCTATGCGCAAAAGGCCGCAACATTAGACCCGAGGTCTGCCGCAGCACCACTGTTGCTGGGGGAAATCCATTTCCGCCTAAGCCAATACGCCGAGGCCGCCGAAGCCTTTTCGCGCGCATTGGTTGCAGACCCCGCCGGGTTGCAGCCGCGCCTTTCGCTTGCCCAGGCCCATACCCGTCTGGGCCACGTCAGCCAGGCGATGGACGAATACGACCGGGTTTTGAACCGCGCACCCGACCACGCCAACGCATTGGCCGGAAAGGCCGGGCTGTTGCAAAGCCTTGGCCAGTTCGACGACGCCGAGGCGCTGTTTCGCCGCAGCTTTGGCGCAGACCCGACCAACGGCGAAAATTACCGGCTGTTCATCGCCTCGCACCGCACACGGGCCGATGATCCCTTGCTGGAACAGATGGTCACCCGGTTCAACGCCAAGGGGCTGCCCGATACCGACCGCATGAACTTTGGCTTTGCCATCGCAAAGGCGCTAGAGGATACCCGCCAGTATGACCGCGTGTTTGAGTATCTGAACATCGCCAACGGATTGATGCGCAAGGCGTGGCCCTATGACATTAGCCACCGCCTGAACGAGGTGCGCGCGCTGCAAGAGGCCTATGCCGGTTTCGATTTCGCCACAGCACAGCCCGAAGGCGCCTGCGACTACGCCCCCATTTTTGTCACCGGCATGCCCCGTTCAGGCACCACCCTGGTCGAACGGATCATCGCCGCCCATTCAAAGGTCGAGGCCGCTGGCGAGGCCGGCGTGGCGGCAGGCGCGGCGCTGCGGCTGATATCGGCCGCAGACGGCCGATTCGCACCGGTTTCATCGCTACCCGCCGAGGCAATTGCGGCGGTTGGCCGGGAATACGCGGAAAAGCTGGGTGCGCGCTTTCCCGATGCGGCGCGGGTCACCGACAAGTCGATCCTGACCTATATGCATATCGGCCTGATCAAGCTGGCTTTGCCAAAGGCGCGAATAATTGTCGTGCGGCGCGATCCGCGTGATACGCTGCTGTCGATCTACAAGAACAAATTCGCAGAAGGCACGCATCTATATGCTTATGACCTTGGGGATTTGGCGCAATACTACCGCAGCTTTGTTGAAATGGTGGGTTTCTGGCGCCGCCGTGTGCCCGATTGGATCTACGAGGTGGATTATGAATCGCTGGTGGCCAACCCCGAGACCGAAAGCCGCAACCTGATCGCCGCTGCGGGCCTGGAATGGGAGGATCAGTGTCTTGAGTCCCATAAAAACGTGCGCAAAGTGGATACCCTGTCAGTCTATCAAGCGCGCCAACCGATCTCTGCTGGGTCGGTTCAAAGTTGGAAACGCTATGAAAAAGAGCTTGGCATGATGATGGATGCTCTTGGCGATATCTTAACAGAGGCGAAAGATGGCATTGAATGAGGTATTAGGGCGGATCCGCCGTGCCGAAGCCGCAGCCGGGCGAGCGCCCGGTTCGGTGCAACTGATCGCCGTGTCCAAGGTGCAACCCGCTAACCGGGTTGAGGCAATCCTGCACGCCGGCCAGCGCCTGTTTGGCGAGAACTATGTGCAAGAGGCCGCGGGGAAATGGCCCGCCTGGCGCGCGCAGTTTGCGGGTGTGGCGGTGCATATGATTGGCCCGCTGCAAACCAACAAGGCGAAACTGGCGGTAGAATTATTTGACGCCATTCACACGCTGGACCGCCCCAGCCTTGCGGCGCGGCTGGCCCGTTTGGCGCAGGATCGCGGCGCCAGCCCTGATCTGTTCGTGCAGGTCAACACCGGAAGCGAATCGCAAAAGGCAGGCGTCCTGCCCGAGGACCTGGACCCATTCATCGCTGACGCCCGGGCGCTGGATCTGCCGCTGGTCGGCCTGATGTGTATTCCCCCCGAAGCCGAAGACCCCACCCCGCATTTCGCCGCGCTGGCCGAGATGGCCGCACGCAATGGCTTGGCGGGCCTGTCGATGGGAATGAGCGGTGATTTCGAGGCGGCAATCACTGCGGGGGCCACGCATGTGCGGCTAGGGTCCGCGTTATTCGGCGCGCGCGACTATGGCTGACGCCGGGGCGCTGCCCCGGACCCCGGAGTATTTGGCCAAAGAAAACGAGATCAAGCGCGCACGATCAACCGTGCGCCTGGGTGCAGACGCTGTGCGATCCACAGCAGATGGGCACGGTGAAAGCCTATGCAGCCCGCCGTGGGATAGCCCGGGCGACGCATCTGGTGCAGGAATATGGCAGAACCGCCATATGGGACCGGGTTGGGAGAGTTCCAGTCGGTAATCAGCACAAGGTCATAAAGAGGGTCAGCGCGGCGCATCTGTTCGGCGCTGGCATTGAAGGGGGCGCGCACGAGGCGATTGTAGGCTAGGTGGTCGGGTGCGTCGCACCACAGGTCGCGCGGGCCGATGGGCACTGCCCAACGGGGCAGAGTCTTGGCCGCGATCCGGTCGGGGCGAAACATCATGCCGGTGATCGTGTGGAGGCCGATGGGGGTGGCGCTGTCGCCCTCGTGTTTGTTGGCGGTCAGGCCATTGCGCCCGATGGTCACGGGAAAGCGACGCCCCCGGTACCGCAGGCCAAGCGGGGTTAATACCAGATCAATCGGGGTCACAGTATATGGCCGGATTTGGCGGCCTTGGTGGCCAGATAGGCGGCGTTATGGCGGCTTAGCCCGGCGTGAAGTGGCACGCGTTCGGTAACGGTGATGCCGTTGGCTTCCAACATGCGAACCTTGGCGGGGTTATTGGTCAGCAGGCGCACGGCGGAAAACCCTAGCTTTTTCAAGATGCCTGCACCGATACGAAAATCGCGTTCATCGTCCTCAAAGCCAAGTCGGTGGTTCGCCTCGACCGTGTCAAAGCCTTGATCCTGCAGGGAATAGGCGCGCATCTTATTGGCTAGCCCGATGCCGCGACCTTCCTGGTTGAGGTAAAGCAGCACGCCCGCGCCCGCCACCCCCATCTGGGTAAGGGCGGCATCAAGCTGGGGGCCGCAATCGCATTTCAGGCTGCCCAGAACGTCGCCGGTGAAGCAGGCTGAATGGAGGCGGGCCAGTACCGGCACCGCGCGGTCGGGGGTGCCGACTTCGATGGCGTAATGTTCTTCGGCGCCGTCATCGGGGCGGAAGATGTGCAACCTGCCCATGCCGGCGGCGGCCATTGGCAGGCGGGCGGCAGCAACGGGGGCCAGGGTCGCCTCGGAGGTGAGGGCGCGGGTGGCCTCGGTGCAGGTCAGGGTGGTCAGGCCCTCGGGGGTGGGGCCGGAAAGCGGGGCGAGCAGTGCCGCGGGCAGCAGATGTGCCGATTTGGTCAGCGCCAGTGCGGTTCTGGCCAGGTCTGTCGGGCCTTCGCGCAGGGTTTGCAGCGGGCCTTTCAGCGGCGTCATCAAGTCATCTGCCGGATCTGCCAGCGCCCTTAGCCAGCGCAGATCGGCGTCTTTGGGCACCCGGATGCGCGCCAGATCGCCATCATAGGCGCGCGCTTTGAGCGTTTCGGCCCGCCGTGCGGTCAGTGCCAGTGTCAATGGGCCAAGGGCGGCCAGCGCCATCAGCCGCGCGGGTGACAGGGTTTCAACCGCGACCGCCAGTGCTGCGCCATCCCCTGTCAGCACGACGGGAAGGCCCATACGCAGGTCAGCGCGGGCGCGGTTGAGCCGTTCAGAAGGGGTGGGGCCAAGGGGCAGGGGTGTGGTGTTCATGTGTGCGAAGATAGCGATGGCTGAAACAAATTGAAACATATCCCGGTATTGCGACACGTCCGCGTGAGAAATCTTTCAGAACTGCCACTGGCCCTTGTCGTGAGCGTTAGGTAGGGGCCAATTATGCCTCAAAGATATAGGAGGCAAGGATGTCTGCGTTGAAAAAGATCCTTTTGGTGGATGATGATAGCGACCTGCGCGAGGCACTGGCCGAACAACTGGTTGCGACCGACGATTTTGATGTGTTCGAGGCGGGGTCTGGGGCGGAAGCCGTCGATAAGGCCAAGCAGGCGCTATACGATCTGGTGTTGCTGGATGTGGGCCTGCCGGACACCGACGGCCGCGAACTGTGCAAGAAGCTGCGCAAATTGAACGTCAAATGCCCCATCGTGATGCTGACGGGGCATGATACGGATGCCGATACGATCCTGGGGCTTGATTCTGGCGCCAATGACTACATTGCCAAACCGTTCAAATTTCCGGTGTTGCTGGCCCGTCTGCGCGCACAATTGCGCACGCATGAGCAGTCCGAAGACGCCATCTTCCAACTGGGGCCATATACATTCAAACCGGCAATGAAGATGCTGATTGACGTGAAAGAGCGCAAGATTCGTCTGACCGAGAAAGAAACCAATATTTTGAAGTTTCTTTATCGTGCCACCGATGGTGTGGTGGCGCGGGATGTTTTGCTGCATGAGGTCTGGGGGTATAATGCGGGGGTCACGACCCATACGCTGGAAACCCACATCTACCGGCTGCGGCAAAAGATTGAGCCGGATCCGTCAAACGCGCGCCTGTTGGTGACAGAGTCGGGCGGCTATCGACTGGTGGCCTGAGCCCCGGGCGAGGCGCCGCTGCTAAGAGGAACGGTGCGGGGGCATGTCAAGTGACCCCCGCATTTTGCATTTTACGGCCGGGTTGCGTGTAGCGCGCGGATAGCCGAAGATCGCCGCGCAATAAAGGAGCCCGCCATGAGTTTTACCCTTGCCACCTGGAACATCAATTCGGTCCGATTGCGCGAAGGGCTGGTGGCGCGACTGATGCGCGACGAGGCGCCAGACGTGATTTGCCTTCAGGAATGCAAAAGCCCGGTGGAAAAGATCCCTCTTGAGGCGTTTCAGGCGCTGGGTTACGGCCATTTCATCGCACGCGGGCAGAAGGGTTATAACGGCGTGGCGATCTTGTCCAAACTGCCGATGATGGATGCGGGCGGTGAGGACTTTGTGCAGTTGGGTCATGCCCGCCATGTGGCGGGGCGGCTGGAAAATGGCGTAACAATCCATAACTTTTATGTGCCGGCGGGGGGCGATATTCCTGACCGCGATCAAAACGAAAAGTTCGGCCAGAAACTCGATTACCTGACCGAGATGCGCGACTATTTTCGCTGGCAGCGCCCGGACCGTGCCATTCTGGTGGGCGATCTGAATATTGCCCCGCGCGAGGATGATGTCTGGAACCACAAAAGCCTGCTGAAAATTGTCAGCCACACGCCGATTGAGGTTGAACATCTGGCCGCCGCCCAAGAGGCAGGGGCCTGGGTTGATGTGACGCGCAAGGATATTCCCGAAGGGCAGCTTTATAGCTGGTGGTCCTACCGCGCCGCCGATTGGGACGCCGCCGACAAGGGCCGCCGTCTGGACCATGTCTGGGCCACACCCGATATCGCCAATGCGGCACATTCCAGCCGCATCTTGCGCGCCGCACGCGGGTGGGAACAGCCTTCAGATCACGCACCGGTTTTTGCGACGTTTGATCTGTGACTCGCCCCTTGGCGAAACACGGTCGCGCGCGCATATAGGAGGAAATCGAATTGAAGGGGGCGAACATGCTCGGGAACGGACAGGCAAAGTCTTATGTCAGTGACGTGACAGAGGCCAATTTCATGGCCGAGGTCGTGGAAAAATCGCAACAAATTCCGGTGATTGTGGATTTCTGGGCGCCTTGGTGCGGGCCGTGCAAGACGCTGGGCCCGGCACTGGAAGCCGCGGTCAATGCTGCGGGCGGCAAGGTCTTGATGGTCAAGGTCAATGTTGATGAAAACCAGATGATTGCAAGCCAGATGCGGGTGCAATCAATTCCAACAGTGTTCGGGTTCTGGCAGGGCCAGCCGGTTGACGGGTTTCAGGGCGCGCTGGCACCATCCGAGTTGAAGAAATTCGTGGAAAAGCTGGCGGCTTTGGCCGGGGATGGCGGCCTTGCCGAGGCGATTGAGGCGGCCGAGGCAATGTTGGCCGAGGGGGCTGCGGTTGACGCTGCCGAAACCTTCGCCGCAATTTTGGGCGAAGAGCCGGAAAACGCCGATGCATTTGGCGGTTTGGTGCGGTCCCATATTGTGCTGGGATCGCTGGATCAGGCCGAGGCGTTCTTGGCCGGGGTGCCCGCTGCAATCTCAGGCACCGCCCCGGTTGAGGCTGCCCGGGCCCAGCTCGCACTGGCGCGGCAGGCTGCCGAGGCCGGGCCGCTGGAGGCATTGGAGGCTGCCGTAGCCGCCGATCCGGCCGATTTACAGGCGCGGTTTGACTATGCGGCAGCGCTGCATGCCGCGGGGCGGGTCGATGAGGCGGTGGACCAGCTGCTGGAACTTTTCCGCCGTGATCGTGATTGGAATGAGGGCGCCGCCAAAGCGCAGCTTTTTACCATTTTTGGGGCGCTTAAACCTGCTGATCCGATCGTTCAAAAGGGGCGGCGGCGATTATCGTCAATGATATTTGTCTAATCATGGCTTCGGCCTAGGTAAGACCCATGATCAAAAGCATTGACCTTCCCACCACGATTCCCCTGTTCGCCTTGCCGGGCGCCTTGCTGTTGCCGCGCACACGTCTGCCGCTGCATATTTTTGAGCCGCGGTATTTGCAGATGCTGGAAGACTGCATGAAAACCAAGGCCCGGCTGATTGGCATGATCCAGCCGCGCCGGGGCCCGGACGGAGAAGAACGGTTGAACGCAATCGGCTGTGCCGGGCGGCTGACCGGTTTTTCGGAAACCGAAGACGGGCGCTATATGATCACCCTTTCGGGGATGTCGCGGTTTCGGTTGCAGCGTGAGGTATCGGGGTTCACCCCCTACCTGCGCGCCGACGTCTGCTGGGATGGGTTTGAACGCGATCTGGGCCGGATCGAAGCAGACAGCCACTTTGACCGAGCGTCGTTTCTGGACCTTCTGGGCAGGTATTTTGCGGTTCAGGGGCTGGATGCTGATTGGGAAACGCTAAAGCAGGCCGAGGATGAATTGCTGATCAATTCACTGTCCATGTTGTTGCCGCTGGACCCCGAGGATAAACAGGCGCTGCTAGAGGCTCCGACCCTGACCACCAGACGCGAAACGCTTGTCACGCTGATTGAATTTGCGATGTTGGGCGGCGGCGAGGAAATTGTGCAATGACCGACGTTGAACGCCCGCTGTTTGATCGTCGCATGTTGGAGGCACTGGTTTGCCCGCTGACGCAGGCCGTTCTGAGCTATGACCCCGAACGGCAGGAATTGGTGTCACGCTCCGCAAGGCTGGCATTTCCAATCCGAGGCGGGATTCCGATTTTGCTTGAGGATGAGGCACGGCGCCTGGATTAAGCCCGCCGCGCCGAAGGCCAGTCAGCAAGCCTCTGGCAGAAAATCCTGTGCAATGGCAAAGGGGTCAAAGGGGGCGACCTTGTAAAAGGCGCGGCAGCTTTCCACCAAGACCCGCCGCCTGACGCATAAAGCCCTGACGTAGGGCCGGGATGGCCTGAACCAACCCCATACCAAGGTCACGACCTGCACGCAAAATCGGGTTGTTGTTTGAAAACAGATGGTTGACCCCGTCCATGCCAAGCGCGAGCGTGGTCGCATCAAACCGGCGCCACCTTTGATAGCGGTCCAGCACATCGGCGCCGCCAATGTCTTCGCCGCGTCGCAGCGCCTCGGCCAGTACTTCGGCAAGCGCGCCCACATCGCGCAGGCCAAGGTTCAGGCCCTGCCCCGCAATCGGGTGAACCCCATGCGCCGCATCCCCAATCAACGCGATGCGCGGCGCGGTATAGGCATTGGCCAGCGTCAGATTGAGCGGGTAGGAAAAGCGCGGCCCGGCAAGTTGGATCGCCCCCAGAAAATCGCCAAAGCGGGGGCGCAGGACGGCCAGAAAGTCGTCATCCGACAGCGCAGCTATGGTTTTGGCATTGGCGTCGGTTTCGCTCCACACGATTGAGCAGCGGTTACCGGGCAGCGGCAGGATTGCCAGCGGCCCGGTGGGCATGAAAAGCTGATAGGCAATGCCACCATGCGGCAATTCGTGGTCGATGGCGCAAACCAGCGCCGTCTGCCCGTAACCCCAGCCAGACCGGGTGATGCCCGCCCGTTCCGCCACGCCCGAACGCCGCCCGTCAGCCCCCACCAATACCCGCGCCGAAAGGTTGCGCCCGTCTGACAGTGTTACCGTCACACCCGCCGGGCCAGCGGTTTGGGCCACAACCGAGGTGGCGCCGATATGGGTCAGGTTCGGCTCGGCCTGCATCGCGTCCAGAAATGCACGGTAAAGGTAGCGGTCTTCCAGCATGTAACCGACGGGGCCGTGGTCCAGTTCGGCCGAATCAAAGTGCAAAAACAATGGCGAAGCACCTTCGCCGGCGTGGCCGTCGGCGGCTTTGACGGCGTTCAGCGCCTGCGCGTTGGGCGCTACAGCGGGCCAGATGCCGATTGCCGCAAGCAGTTTTTGCGAGACGATCGCCAGCGCATAGGCCCGCCCGTCAAACCCCAGATCCGTGCGCGCACGCGGCGGTTGGGCGTCAACTACCGTTATCCGCAGCCCGGCCCCGGCCAGTGCCAACCCCAAGGCTGGACCATTCAGCCCGCCCCCCGCAATAATCACGTCTGAATCATATTCCATGTCCGTCAATATGGCGTCTCGTGCGGGATTGTCCATGCGCGTCCTTGCCGTTAGCCTTCGTCAAAAGCAGGAGCGCATGATGCAGTGGCGGACAAAGACAGCGGCCGAGCAGGGCCGGGCTATCGCGGCGGGTCAACTGGACCCGGTGGTGCAGGTCGAGGCCTATTTGGATGCGGCCGCCTCTGAACCGCGAATTTACGCGCGGTTGACCCCGGACCGCGCCCGCGCCGAGGCGATGGCCGCCCGCGCCCGCGCCAAGGCAGGGCTGCTGCGTGGCCCGCTGGATGGGGTGGCGCTGTCGTGGAAGGATCTGTTCGACACTGCCGGCGTGGGCACCGAAGCGGGCTCGCGCCTATTGGCGGGCCGCGTGCCTGATGCGGATGCCGAGGTTTTGCGTGTGGCCACGCTGCAAGGCACCGTTTGTCTGGGCAAGACCCATATGACCGAACTGGCGTTTTCCGGTCTTGGGGTGAACCCGATGACCGCGACGCCGCCCAATGTGCATGACCCAAGGCTGGCGCCTGGCGGGTCTTCGTCGGGGGCAGCGGTTTCGGTGGCGATGGGGCTGGCAGCGGCGGCGGTCGGGTCAGACACAGGCGGGTCGGTGCGTATTCCATCGGCGTGGAACGATCTGGTGGGGCTGAAAACCACCGCCGGGCGGCTGCCCTTGGCGGGGACAGTGCCGCTATGCCCGCGGTTTGATACGGTCGGGCCGCTGGCGCGCAGCGTCGAAGATTGCGCGCTGGTCCTGGCCGCATTGGAGGGGCGCGCCGCGCCTGATCTGCGCGATACCACCCTGACGAACGCGCGGCTGTTGGTGTTGGAGGGCCTGCCCTTCGAGGGCGCGCGCAAGGCCCCGGTGCAGGGCTTTGAACAGGCGGTCGACCGGTTGGCCAAGGCGGGCGCCCACATCACCCGCAAGACCCTGCCGATGGTTGATGAGGCGCTGGCGATGTCGGGTGTCTTGTTCGCCCCCGAGGCCTATGCCCAGTGGAAAGACCAGATCGAGGCGCATCCCGAAAAGATGTATCCCGTCATTCTGGAGCGGTTCCGCACCGGCGCTATCCCCCTGGCCACCGAATATATCACCGCATGGCAGCGGTTGGAACGGCTTCGCGCGGACTGGCTGGCGGCGACGGCGGGCTATGACGCGGTATTGGTGCCCACCGCGCCGATTCTGCCGCCCGATGCCGAACGGCTTTTGACCGATCCGGCCTATTTCGCCTCTGAAAACCTGCTGGCGCTGCGTAACACGCGTATCGGAAATAACCTTGGCCTTTGTGTGCTGACCCTGCCCACCGGCGTGCCGGCGACGGGTATCAGCCTGATGGCCGCGCCGATGACCGAAGACCGACTTTTGCGTCTGGGCACCGCCGCCGAGGCCGCGCTTGGCTGAAATGCCACAATAGTGCAGACCAAAGGCCGGGGATTCATTGCTTTTTCTGGACGTTGCCGCCCGGCTTGGCTAATCTTGGCCCAAACGGGGCGACATGACCCCGACAAGCGAGGCAGACATGGCATTTCCCGAGCGGTTCTCGAACCTGCCCGAATACGCGTTTCCGCGGTTGCGCAAACTGCTGGATCATCACGCCCCCGGCGGCGATCCCATTGCCATGACCATCGGAGAGCCACGCCACCCGATGCCTGCGTTCCTCGCGCAGGTTTTGGCTGAAAACGTCCATGAATTTGCACTTTACCCGCCCAATGATGGAACGCCCGAACTGTTGACGGCGATCACGGGCTGGCTAAAGCGGCGCTATGGGGTGGACCTGACGCCTGACCGTGTGATGGCGCTGAACGGCACCCGTGAGGGGCTTTTCAACGCGGCTATCGCGCTTTGCCCCGAGCTTAAGAACGGCCAGCGGCCGGTCGTGCTGATCCCGAACCCGTTTTATCAGGTCTATGCCGTGGCGGCGCTGGCGGTGGGGGCCGAACCGGTGTTTGTGCCAGCAACCGAAGAGACCGGCTTTTTGCCCGACTTTGCCAGCCTGCCCGCCGCGGTGTTGGACCGCACGGCGATCGCCTATTTGTGTTCGCCCGCGAATCCGCAAGGCGCCGTTGCACCGCGCGGTTATCTGAAAACCGTGCTGACGCTGGCCGAAAAACATGATTTCCGGCTGTTTTCCGATGAATGCTATTCCGAAATCTGGCGCAATGCCCCGCCGCCCGGTGCGCTTGAGGTCGCCAATGAGGTGGGCGCCGACCCGGAGCGTGTGGTGGTGTTTCACTCGCTTTCCAAGCGCTCGAACATGCCGGGGCTGCGGTCCGGGTTCTGCGCGGGGGGGGCGCAAAGCATGATGCGCATTCGCCAACTGCGTGCCTTTGCCGGGGCGCCGCTGCCCTTGCCGTTGCAGCGCGTATCCGAACGCGCCTGGAATGATGAGGCGCATGTGACCGAAAACCGGGCGCTTTACGCTGAAAAATATGATATGGCTGAACAGGTTTTTGCGGGCGTGAACAGCTATCATACCCCCGAGGGCGGCTTTTTCCTTTGGCTGCCCGTCGACGACGGCGAAGAAGCGGCGCTGAAGCTATGGCGCGAAACCGGGGTGCGGGTTCTGCCCGGCGCCTATTTGTCGCGTGACGTGAACGGGGAAAACCCCGGCAAGGGATATATCCGGGTGGCCTTGGTCGCCCCAAAAGAAGAAACGCAGCGCGGGCTGATTGGCCTACGCGACTGCTTATATGCGTGAGGACGGGTAAATATGGCATCCTATCAGGCAAGACAGCGCGACCCGCTTTTGGATCAGGACACACAAGCGGTGCTGGAACGGCGCGGCAAGGAACTGCTGGGCGCGGGTCTGGTGGTGTTGGGCGTTTTGGTAACCCTGATGCTGGCCAGCTATTCCCCCGAAGACCCTAGCTGGATGGTTGCCTCGGATGCGCCGGTGCATAACTTTCTGGGTCATCTCGGGGCGGGCATTGCCTCGCCGCTTTACATCATCGTCGGTTTTGGCGCGTGGATGCTGCCCCTGGGGCTGATCGCCTGGGGGCTGCGCTTTGTCACCCACCGCGGCGAGGATCGTGCCTTGGCGCGGGCAACCTTTCTGCCGATCGGGCTGGCGCTGGTTTCCGTTTATGCGGCGCTTTTGGTGCCCGGGGCTGATTGGGGCCAAGCCTACGGTCTGGGCGGGCATTTCGGTGACATGATCGCCGGATCGTTGCTGGGGATGTCGCCGGTTTCGGGGTCGGTCGGGCTGAAGCTGATGGCGCTGATCTTTGCGGTTCTGATGCTGGGGATGGGGGCCTTTGTGCTGGGCTTTGACCGGGCAGAGCTGCGCGCCATTGCGCGGTTTTTGATGCTGGGCACCGTCACGCTTTATGCCGGGGCGATGACGCTTTTGGGCCGGGGTGCTGCCGCTTCGGTGTCTGCGGCGCAGATGGCGGCGGAACGCGCCCGCAAACGCCGGGCCGATGCCGCAGACCGGGCCGCCGATCTGGCCAACTGGCAGGCGCAGCAAACCGCTTGGGAAGGTGGCCCGCACGGCTATGCCCCCGAGGTTGCCGCCGAACGGCCCACATTTATCAACCGCATCCGCCGCGCAGTAGAGCCCGATCACCTGCCCGATCTGGAGCCGGAACTGGTAGAGCCGATCCACGCGTGGGATAACACGCAGATGGATGCGCCCAGCGAAGACCGTATCCGGGCGCGCATTGCAAATGCGGTAAAAACGCGTTCTGCGGCCCCTGCGCCGGCGCCACGGGTAGAGCCGATGGTACAAGGCTACAACATAGCGCCTGTAGCGGGCCAGTTGCGCGCCAATTCACGCCCTGACCGGGCCGAGCCTGCCACCGAGTTGAGCTATAAGCCCGAACCGCCGGTTTCTGCACCCGCCTCGGTTTTGTCAGCGGTCGCAGCGCGCTTGGGACGTGGGGCAAAACCCTTGGCGGCTGAGGGCCGCGCTGCCGGATCAGGCGGTTTGCGGGCCGAGCCGCCACTTCAGGCGACGCCGCGCTTCATGCCGGCCCCGGCGCCACGCGTCATGCCCGTTGTAGCGGCCCCCTCGCCACTTGTCGCGGACGGGCAATCTTGGGATACGGCGACCGATCTGACCGAAGATTCCGATCCGATGGTTGACGATTTTGCCCCCACACCGGATGAACAGCCCTGGAAGGTGAATTCCAGCTTTGACCGCAATGCCTTTGCGGCGTTGGATGATGACGAGGAAGAAGACGGTTTTGATGAACCATCGCCGCGCGGGACGCTGAACCGCATGGTGATCCCCACCGCCGAATCGCGGCGCGTGGTCCAGCATATGCCGAAAAAACCCACTGCCCCCTCGCGCCAGGCAATGGCCGAAGCGCAGCCCAAGCTGAACCTTGAACCCGAGCCCTCGGCCTATGAACAGCCGCCGCTAAATCTTTTGACAAACCCCGTGACCATTCAACGCCACACGCTGCCCGATGAAGCATTGGAAGAAAACGCGCGGATGCTGGAAAACGTGCTGGACGATTACGGCGTCAAAGGCGAAATCGTCTCGGTTCGGCCCGGCCCGGTGGTCACGATGTATGAATTGGAGCCCGCGCCGGGGTTGAAAGCCAGCCGGGTAATCGGGTTGGCCGATGACATCGCGCGGTCCATGTCTGCGCTGTCGGCGCGGGTGTCTACGGTGCCGGGGCGTTCGGTCATCGGGATCGAGTTGCCCAACGCGCACCGCGAAAAGGTCGTGCTGCGCGAAATTCTGGCCGCCCGCGATTTTGGCGACAGCAACATGCGCCTGCCTCTGGCTTTGGGTAAAGACATCGCCGGTGAACCGATCGTGGCGAACCTGGCGAAAATGCCCCACCTGCTGATTGCCGGAACCACCGGGTCCGGTAAATCCGTTGCGATCAACACGATGATCCTGAGTCTTCTTTACAAGCTTTCCCCCGAGGAATGCCGCCTGATCATGATTGACCCCAAGATGCTGGAATTGTCGGTCTATGACGGCATTCCGCACCTTCTGTCGCCGGTCGTGACCGACCCTAAAAAGGCGGTTGTTGCGCTGAAATGGGTCGTCGGCGAAATGGAAGAGCGCTACCGCAAAATGTCAAAAATGGGGGTGCGCAACATTGAGGGCTATAATGGCCGCGTCCGCGAGGCGCTGTCCAAGGGCGAAACTTTCAAGCGCACGGTGCAGACCGGTTTTGATGACGAAACCGGCGAGCCGATTTTTGAGACCGACGAATTCACCCCCTCGACCATTCCCTACATCGTGGTGATCGTTGATGAGATGGCCGATCTGATGATGGTGGCCGGTAAGGAAATTGAGGCTTGTATTCAACGGCTTGCGCAGATGGCGCGGGCCTCGGGGATCCATCTGATCATGGCCACGCAGCGCCCCTCGGTTGATGTGATCACCGGCACGATCAAAGCCAACTTCCCGACCCGGATTTCCTTCCAGGTGACCTCAAAAATCGACAGCCGCACGATCTTGGGGGAACAGGGCGCCGAGCAGCTTTTGGGTATGGGCGATATGCTTTACATGGCGGGGGGTGCGCGCATAACCCGTATTCACGGACCGTTCGTCAGCGACGAAGAGGTTGAGGAAATCGTCAACCATCTCAAGTCCTTTGGCCCGCCGGAATATATGTCGGGCGTGGTTGAAGGGCCCGATGAGGACCGAGAGGCCGATATTGACGCGGTTCTGGGCCTTGGTGGCGGCGATGATGTGGAAAACGCGCTTTACGATACCGCTGTGGCGATCGTGATCAAGGACCGGAAATGCTCGACCTCGTACATTCAGCGCAAACTGGGCATCGGCTATAACAAGGCGGCGCGTCTGGTTGAGCAGATGGAAGACCAGAACATTGTCACCGCGGCCAACCATGTCGGAAAACGCGAAATCCTGGTGCCCGAGCATTAACCGCGCGAAACCGTGACTAATCGCCCCGCCAAAGTGATCTGGCGGGGCTTTTCTATTGCGGGCGAACAGATAGATTGACCCCATGAAAATGCTTCGCTTTGCCCTCGCCCCGCTGTTCGCCCTCGCCCTTGCGGTTCCCGCTTCGGCCGAGAAAATTTCACTGGGCGAACTGTCGCGCTATCTGAACGGGCTTCAGACCGTTGAGGCAGATTTTACGCAGGTCAACGGTGATGGCACGATCTCAACGGGGAAAGTGTTTATCAAACGCCCCGGCCGCGCCCGGTTTGAATACACGCCGCCCGACCGTACCCTGGTCATTGCCGGAGGTCAGCAGGTTGCCATTTTTGACGCGAAATCGAACCAACCGCCAGAACAGTATCCGCTGGCGCGGACGCCGCTGAACCTGATGCTGGCGGCAAATGTCGATCTGGCAAAAGCAAAGATGGTGGTGGGTCATACCAACGACGCCAAAACCACATCCGTTATTGCCCAAGACCCTGAACACCCCGAATACGGCACGATCAAAATGGTTTTCACGGGCAAGCCGACTGAGTTACGGCAATGGGTCATAACCGACGATACCGGCACGCAAACCACTGTGATTCTGGGCGATCTGCGCAAGAATGGCGCGCTGGGCAATTCGCTGTTTGATATCGTTGGTGAAATCAACAGGCGTGCCAAATAACGCGCCTAGTTCCTTCGACAGGCGATCAGCTGTTCACGATAGATCTGCGAACGGGTTTCTACCCGCCCCGCGACATCCACCAGCCAGGTTTTCGTGCTATAACTGCCGTTGGCATATCCGGCACGCCCCTCATGGTAGGCAAGATACTGGTTGCGGGCATCGCTTTTGGGGATGCCGAGTTTTTTGTTCGAGGTGGCCATATACCAACCCATAAAGTCGGTCGCATCCTCAATCCGGTTACGCTTGGCGCCGCGCCGACCAGTTTCTTGGCGATACTCATCCCATGTACTGTCGATTGCCTGGCTGTACCCATAGGCCGAGCTTTGCCGCCCCATCGGTATTACCCCCAAAGCGAAGCGAAACGGGGTACGCGCATTGCCTATAAACTTCGATTCCTGATGGATGGTCGCCATTTGGACATGTACAGGAACACCCCAGCGCCGCTCTGCCCGCTTCATCGCAGAGTGATATTTCGGCCGCTCTTTCACAATCGCGCAGGCATCATCCAGATCGCGTGGCGCCTTGTAACTGCCACCACCGCAAGACGCGACCAGCAAGATCATTGCTGCCATAAGATATTTGTTCATCACTGCTCTGCCTATCGGCTTATGTTTTGTCACAGCTTAACCAATAATCGCCGCTGTGGAAATCACAAAGCCGCGGCAGATCTGAACTGTAGGCTGTGCACTCACAGACTGTTTCCCCGCAAAATGCCCCGAAACGATGGACAGCGCGCCCCACAAAGGATTATTACCCACTTCGAAGGATTGTTGAGAATGCATACGTCACGCGCAAAATACCATCTGGGCCAAGTGGTCCGGCACCGCAAACATCCGTTTCGCGGGGTTGTGTTTGATGTCGACGCAATATTTTCCAACACGCAGGAATGGTACGATGCCATCCCCGAAGAAAGCCGCCCCCCTAAGGATCAGCCCTATTATCATCTCTTGGCTGAGAACGATCATAGCTATTATGTCGCTTATGTTTCTGAACAAAATCTGATGGCGGATTATTCCGGCGAGCCCATTGATCATCCTGATCTTCAAGACATGTTCGGGGATTTCGAAGACGGGCGCTACCCGGTGCAATTTCAATTGAACTAAATCGCGGGTAGGGTTTCCTGCATCCGGCAGGCTATTTTGCACATCGCCGTAAAAAAATCAGCCGCTCAATGGTAGGCGAAATGCCAACAGGTTTTGATTGTTTTCGCGACGATATCCAAAATGGTCAGCAAGATCGTGAATCAGGAACCACCCAAATCCACCTTCCGGCAAGAGCGTCGGGCTTGGACGATCAGGACTGTTGCGGCGGGTATGCAGACAGTCAGCTGGCAGTGTAATCCCGTCATCGCTGACCGAACAACTTAATCCCTTACGGTCGCGGACGATCGACAAGACGATGGTGCCGTATTCCCTGTCACGATACCCATGTTCCACAATATTGTTCAACACCTCTGCCAGCACCAGCTCTAACGTGCCGGCTTCTTCTGGCGTGATTTGACGCGCGAATCTATTGAGTGCGGTTTGAAGGGCTGCGCGTACTGACAAGGGATCGGCAGGAAAGCTGTGATGGAAAATCTGCGGCGCAAGGCGGGCCGAGGGGCGCGTACCAGGCGCAAACCCATTGGTCTGATCAGCCAACATGCAACATCCCCCCAGTGTCGAAATTTGCGGCGGCAACGTTGGTGTGAATCGTGAATACCGAATCCATACGGGTCAGGCGGAATACTTTTTCAACATTCGGTGTCAGCCCCGCCAGTTCCAGCCTGAGCCCCGGTGCGAGTGTTTTCATCACGGACACGATCGCGCCCAACCCTGAACTGTCAAGAAAGGTGACATTCGCAAGATCCAGAATCACGCGTTGTGCTGGTTGACGAAGAACTTCGCGCATCTGATCCTTGAACCGGATTGCAACGGCCGCATCCAGCCGTTCATCTTCAACACGCACTAAAAGCGCACTATCATAGGCTTCGGCAAAAAGGTTCATTTCAAGACTCCACCGCGGATCAATATTTCTTCAACCTAGACGGAAATGCTTACCAATCGGTATCCGTGAAACAGATTGTTTGAAGGATCAGGCAAGATGACCAACGTGATGATTCTGGGCGCCGCCCGCACGCCGATCGGCGCGATGCAGGGCGTCTTTACCAACGTGACCGCCGCTGCACTGGGCGGCACGGCTATCGCAGCCGCCCTGCAACGCGCCGGCGCGCACCCGGACACAGTCCAAGACCTGCTGATGGGCTGCGTGCTGCCCGCAGGGCAGGGGCAGGCCCCCGCACGCCAGGCCGGTTTTCTTGCCGGGCTGCCGCAGGCTACCCCGGCAACAACCCTGAACAAGATGTGCGGTTCGGGGATGAAAGCGGCGATGATCGCGTATGACCAGATCGCGTTGGGTGCCGATTCGGTCATTGTCGCAGGCGGAATGGAGAGCATGACCGGCGCCCCTTACTTGCTTCCCAAAATGCGTGGCGGGGCGCGGTTGGGTCATGCGCAGGCGCTGGACCACATGTTTCTTGACGGGTTGGAGGATGCCTATGACAAGGGCCGCCTGATGGGCACCTATGCCGAAGACTGCGCCGGTAGCTTTGGCTTTACAAGGCAAGAACAGGATGCCTACGCCCTCGCCTCACTGACCCGCGCGATTCGGGCACAGACCAGCGGTGCTTTCGCTGCTGAAATTGCCCCGGTCATGGTTTCCGGTCGGGGGGGCGATGTATTGGTCAGCATTGATGAACAGCCGGGCCTTGCGCGGCCCGAAAAGATACCCACGCTCAAGCCGGCCTTCCGCGCTGGGGGGACCGTGACGGCGGCCAATTCCTCGTCTATTTCTGATGGTGCTGCCGCCCTTGCAATGGCGTCTGAGGGCTATGCGGTTTCGCATGGCTTGCCAATCCGCGCGCGTGTCCTGGCCCATGCATCGCACGCGCAAGCGCCGGCGGATTTTCCAACCGCACCAGTCCCCGCAGCAGAAAAGTTACTGGCAAAGCTGGGCTGGACCGCCGCCGAGGTTGATCTTTGGGAGGTAAACGAGGCTTTCGCCGTCGTTCCCATGGTGTTCATGGCACGCCTTGGCATCCCTCATGACAGGGTCAACGTGAACGGTGGTGCTTGTGCGCTGGGTCATCCTATTGGCGCGTCAGGTGCGCGTATCATCGTCACGCTATTGCATGCGCTTGAGGCGCGTGGTCTTAGACGCGGGATCGCGGCCATCTGCATTGGGGGCGGTGAAGGCACCGCGATTGCTATTGAGCGTGACTGAACCCTTCACCCCCCAAGTATCCTAATGGCAAGCCGGGCTTTCATCGCCAAGCAAAAGGTAACGCATGCAAATTTCTTACCCTGAGATCAGCAAGGTCATTGCGGCCCTTACCAAAGGTGAAACCGACGAAATTGCCCTGATGGCAACTATCGTCTGTGAATTGCACCATGCGGATAACCGCTTTGACTGGAACGGTTTTTACCGTGTTACGGCACCTGACCTGCTTAAGATCGGTCCCTATCAGGGCGGGCATGGCTGCCTTACAATTCCTTTTTCGCGCGGGGTTTGCGGGGCGGCGGCCCTTCATGGTCAGACGCAGATCGTGGCCGATGTCGAGGCGTTCCCCGGCCACATCGCCTGCGCGTCCTCAACCCGTTCGGAGATTGTTTTGCCGGTTTTTGGCAAAACTGGGCGCTTGATCGGTGTGCTGGATATTGACAGCAACCAGCCCGCCGCCTTCACTGAAGCTGACGCGGCTGGCCTGACGAAAATATTACACGATGTCTTCGGGGCGCTTTGACCCTGGCCGGCAAGTGGGGCCGCGTATCGTTTGATCCAGACCCCGGCCAATTGCCGACCAAGGAGCCTGCCATGTGGGATGTGTTGGTGGCCTTCCCGGCCCAAAGCCTGATCGCCTTTACTTTTGGCGGGTTGATCCTCAACTTTGCGCCGGGGGCGGACGTGTTCTTTGCAACTGCTTGCGGGATGCAAGGGGGGCCGCGCGCAGGCGCGATGGCGGGGCTGGGCGTTGGTCTGGGGGTCGTGTGGCACATCACATTGGCCGCTCTTGGTCTTTCAGCCATCATTGCGGCGCATCCGGAAGCGCTGATTGCAATTCGTTGGTTGGGGGCGGGGTATCTTTTGTGGCTTGCGTGGCGATCCTGGCGGGCAGGCGGCGGCGATGGTTCGGCGCGTGGGATGGTCAGCCCGGTGCGGGCAATCGGGCGGGGATTCCTGTCCAACGCGCTCAACCCCAAACCAATTCTGTTCATTCTTGCCTTTCTGCCACAGTTTACCCGGCCAGAGTATGGCCCGATCTGGCAGCAGGTGGTAATTCTGGGCGCTATATTTGCCTTTACCGGAACACTTGTTACCATCGGCTACGGTATCGCTGCGGGCTATCTTGGGCGCTCTCTTTCAGCGCGAATGGGGGCGCTGAACAAGGCGGCGGCGGTTTTGTTTGGTGGTTTGGCGGTGAAGCTGGCAGTTAGTTGACTGCCAGCTAGCCAGTTGCCGGAATGATGCCTCCTGGCGGCTTGACGCGCCCCTTTGGGACGGGCAACAGACCGCATGAGCGTTTTTCACTATTCCCCACCGCCTGATGCGCCCCGTATCCTTTATGCCGATGCCCATATCCTGGTGGTCGACAAACCGGCGGGTTTGCTGTCAGTTCCGGGGCGGGGCGAGGACCGCGCCGACTGTTTGATCAGCCGGCTTCGGGTGGGCCATCCCACGGTGCTGTTGGTCCATCGGTTGGATCTGGACACGTCGGGGGTGATCATCTTTGCCCTGACCCCGGACGCGCAGCGCAACCTTGGCCGTCAGTTTGAGGCTCGCAGCACCGCAAAAACCTATACCGCACTGCTGGCGGGCCATCTGACCCCGGCCGAGGGTCGCGTTGATCTGCCGCTGATCGTCGATTGGCCAAACCGCCCCCGCCAGCATGTCAATTTTGAAACCGGCCGGCCCGCCCAAACCGATTGGCGTGTGCTAAGCCATGAGTCAGATGGCACCAGCCGCGTTCTGCTTATGCCGGTTACGGGCCGCAGCCATCAATTGCGGGTGCATATGATGGAACTTGGTCATCCAATCCTTGGCGATACGCTCTATGCCACAGGTGACGCGCTGAACCATCCGCGCCTGATGCTGCATGCCGAAACATTGGCCTTCGCGCACCCGGCAACTGATGAGCCCATACGGTTTACAGCGCCTTGTCCGTTCTGACCCGTTAAGAGCGGGTAAATTACCCTCGCCGGGACCCCCGGCAAGGGTAGGGATAGAATCCCGGTTTGATCTAGTTTTCGGCCCAACCCGAGATCGATTTGACATCGAGGAACTCTTCAATTCCCCAATGTCCGCCCTCGCGCGCGCGCCCCGAAGCCTTGACGCCGCCAAACGGCGCACCCGCCCCACGCGATTGGCCATTCATTTCGACCATACCAGATTTTAGTTGTCGTGCCAGACGGTTGCGCCGTGCGCCATCTGCGGTTTGGACATAGTTGGTCAGCCCGTAGATTGTATCATTGGCGATAGCCAGGGCCTCGGCCTCGGTATCAAACGGCATGATTGACAGCACCGGGCCAAAGATTTCTTCGCGTGCAACTCTCATATCGGGCGTTACATCGGCAAAGATCGTCGGGCGGATAAAATAGCCGCGATTCAGACCTTCGGGGCGACCCGGACCGCCTGCAACCAGCCGCGCACCCTCTTCGATGCCCGTTTCGATCATGCTTTGGATCTTTTCATACTGGGTCGCGTTGACGACCGGCCCGATATGACGCCCCGTTTCATGCGCCGAGGCGACGCGGGTAGACTCGGCCGTTTCGCGGGCGATTTCGACGGCGCGGTCATAAAGCGGGCGCTCAACCAGCATTCGGGTTGGGGCGTTGCACGATTGACCCGAGTTATTGAGGCAATGCCGCACACCCCGCTTGACCGCCGCGTCATCGGCGTCTGCAAAAATCAGGTTGGCGCCTTTGCCGCCCAGTTCCAGGCAGACACGCTTGACGGTGTCGGCTGCGGCCTTGGTGATGGCAATTCCGGCACGGGTGGACCCGGTGAAGGAAATCATCTCAACATCGGGATGGCTTGAAAGCTGCGTGCCAACCCCTGCGCCATCGCCATTGACCAGGTTGAAGACCCCCGCCGGTATCCCAGCCTCATGCACAAATTCGGCAAACAGAAGCGACGACAGCGGTGCCACTTCGGAAGGTTTCAGGACCATTGTGCAGCCTGCCAAAAGGGCGGGAATGGCCTTCAACGTGACCTGGTTCATCGGCCAGTTCCACGGCGTAATCAGCCCGACTACGCCCACCGGTTCCAACGCGATCATCGCGCCGGGGGTGCCATCGCCTAGCGGACGCAGGAAGGTGAAGTCTTTGAATGCATTGATGAAGTTTGAGATATGCCAAACCCCGGCTGCGGTCTGATCCCCCAAGGCCATATCTATCGGGGCGCCCATTTCCAGGCTGATCGCCCGGGCCATTTCGGCGGCGCGGGTCTGATAGATCTCAAGCAGGCGTTCGACATGGGCCAGACGTTGCGCGGGCGGCGTTGCTGACCACAGCGGCAGTGCTGCCTTGGCCGCGGCAACGGCGGCGTTGGTATCTTCGGCAGCGCCAATCGAAATTACCGCGCAAACCTCTTCGGTTGACGGGTCGATTACGTCCAGATCATGCGCGTTGGCCGGGGCGACCCAGCGCCCGTCGATATAGAAGTCGCGTTTTTCGATCATGTCTTCCTCCATTGTGGCGGCAGAGTGCCAGCCTGAGACCAAAGGTTCAATGGCCTCTTGGGGGCTGTAACTGCCGCCGGGATCTTGTATGGAACGGTTCTAATCTAACCGCTAAAGAAGGAGCCAACCAATGGGTCTTCGCATCAACGATACCGCCCCCGATTTTACCGCCGATTCCACCGCCGGCAAACTAAGCCTGCATGAGTGGATGGGTGACAGCTATGCCATCCTTTTTTCGCACCCGAAAGATTTTACCCCCGTTTGCACCACCGAATTCGGCGTCGTGGCGCAACTGGCCGGCGAATTTGCCAAGCGCAATACCAAGGTGATGGGTGTTTCCGTCGACACAGTGGAAGAGCATGTGAAGTGGAAATCCGACATCGAGACGGTCGGCGGCGCCAAGGCTGACTTTCCGATCATCGACGACACCTCGCTTGCCGTGGCCAAGCTTTACGACATGCTGCCCGCCGAGGCCTATCTGCCCGACGGCCGCACCGCCAATGACAGCGCCACCGTGCGCACCGTGTTTATCATCGGCCCTGACAAGAAAATCCGCCTGATGCTGATCTACCCGATGACTGTCGGTCGCAACTTTGCCGAAATCGTACGCGCGTTGGACGCCGTGCAGGCCGCCGATAAATTCCCGATTGCAACCCCCGCCAACTGGCAGGTGGGCGATGACGTGATCGTGAAAACCAGCGTGTCGCTGGAAGATGCCAAGGCCCAGTTTGGCGACGTGACTGTCGTCCTGTCCTACCTGCGTACCGCGAAAGCGCCGAAATAATCGCACCACAATCCAATGCAAAAGGCCCCGGATCACTCCGGGGCCTTTCGTTTAGTGTGAAGGAGTTCACGCCTCGGCGGCGTCTTCTCTGGCTTTTTCCGGGCTGATTTCTTCGCCCGTTTCCTGATCGACCATCTTCATGCCAAGGCGTACCTTGCCACGGTCGTCAAAGCCCAGAAGCTTGACCTTTACTTCCTGCCCTTCCTTCAGCAGCTCGTTCGGGTGGTTCAGGCGTTTCGCCGAGATCTGGGAAACGTGGACCAGACCGTCGCGCTTGCCAAAGAAGTTCACGAAGGCGCCGAAATCGACCAGTTTCACGACCTTGCCGGTGTAGACCTTGCCTTCTTCCGGCTCGGCCACGATCGACCAGATCATGTCATAGGCTTTCTTGATGCTGTCGGCATTGGCCGAGGCAATCTTGATGATGCCGTCATCGTTGATGTCGACCTTGGCACCCGACACTTCGACGATTTCACGGATGACCTTGCCGCCCGAGCCGATCACTTCACGGATCTTGTCGGTCGGAACCTGCATCGTCTCGATCCGCGGCGCATGCGCCGAGAATTCCTGCCGACCGGCGGTCAGTGCCTTGGCCATTTCGCCCAGGATGTGCATCCGGCCGTCTTTAGCCTGCGCCAAAGCCTCTTCCATGATCGCAGGGGTAATGCCCGCAATCTTGATGTCCATCTGCAAGCTGGTGATCCCGTTTTCGGTGCCAGCCACCTTGAAGTCCATGTCGCCCAAATGGTCTTCGTCACCCAGAATGTCGGTCAGAACGGCCCATTTGCCGTCTTCTTCCAGGATCAGACCCATCGCCACACCGGCCACGGCGGCCTTCAGCGGCACCCCGGCGTCCATCATCGACAGCGAGCCACCGCAGACCGACGCCATTGAGGATGAGCCGTTCGACTCGGTGATCTCGGACACAACACGGATGGTGTAGGGGAAGTCTGTCGCAGCAGGCAAAACCGCCTGCAACGCACGCCAAGCCAGTTTTCCGTGGCCAATCTCGCGGCGGCCGGGGCCGCTGACACGACCGACTTCGCCAACCGAATACGGCGGGAAGTTGTAGTGCAGCAAGAAGTTGGAGCGGCTGTTGCCATGCAGCGCGTCGATGATTTGCTCATCATCGCCGGTGCCCAGCGTCGTCACGACAAGGCCCTGCGTCTCACCACGGGTGAACAAGGCCGAACCGTGGGTCCGCGGCAGAATGCCGACTTCAGACACGATCGGCCGCACCGTCTTGGTGTCGCGCCCGTCGATGCGCGGGCCACCGTTGATGATGTCGCCGCGCAGGATCGACGCTTCCAGCTTCTTGAACGCCGAACCGAGGTTGGCATCCGCCAGTTGCTCTTCGTTCAGGGCGGCTTTTACGGCTTCGCGGGCGGCGGCAATCGCGTTGACACGCTCTTGCTTGTCGCGCAGACCAAAAGCGGCGCGCATCTGCGTTTCGCCAGCGGCTTTGACGGCGGCATAAAGCACTGAATAGTCAGGTGCGCGAAAATCGAACGGCTCTTTCGCGCAGTTTTCGGCAAAGTCGATGATCATATCGATCACCGGTTGCATCGCTTCATGGCCAAACTTCACCGCGCCCAGCATCTCCGCTTCGGAAAGCTCATAGGCCTCGGATTCGACCATCATCACGGCGTCTTTAGTGCCGGCAATGACCAGATCCAGCCGCTGATCAGGGTTTTCACGCAGCTTTTGCA
>NZ_JBLJBV010000056.1:0-41046 GCF_047638075.1 Phaeovulum sp. | reverse complement strand
GCGGGCAGTGGCTCCTTCATACTGTAGGAGCCGGGTTCAGCATAAGACAAGCTATATCGGGGACGATAGCGACGGGTCATAAGCCGCAACATGAAATGCCCGAGCCCGGCGAAATCCGGGCTCGGGCTTTTCGGAACGATGCATTCGATCACCGCTGCGAAATTTCTTGCGACATAGGTGAACATAGCCGGGTTGGCGACTGTTCTGATTGCAAAGAGGGCTGGGACGATGCTCGACAAAGTGACCGAAATGGTCGCGCATATGATCGGTATCTTTCAAATCACGGTCGAAGAAGGCCGGATGCGCGATGAGTATCTGAAGTTTCTGGCGCTTAAACAGGCCGAGCCAGACATCACTCCGCTAGAAGGGGGCGCGCTGATGCTACGCGCCGCTTTTACGCCCGATGAATTCATTCCGGGGGTGCAGTATAGTGATCTAGCGGTAACATCGGTCGCACCGCCGCAAGGCTTTTTTGCGGGGTGGTTCGGGTTTCCGCAGCCCTATTGGCATCCGATCGAGGGTGCCGGGCCGGTCGGCGCACAGTATCTGCTTTATCATGACACCGCGCAGGGGCAGCCGCTTCTGGTGCTGGAGCCGCCGGGAAGCGTCGTCACGATCACCTATCAATATGGGATGATGGAGGATAACGACCTGTTGCTGACCGCAGACAGCAACATCGAGTTCACAGACCCCGGCCATTTTCGCGCCGAGTTGCAAGATTATTTCACCGTGGCAAAGGCGCTTGGCGCAGCCAGCGGCACCGATTTTCCCGTCTTGGGCGAAAGCGTCCATGACTATGGCGTCGCGCTTTATCAGGCCATGGGGGAGGTCAGCGATATTGGCCTGAGCGGATCAACCGTTGTCGTCCAGCACGGGGCCGCCGCCTTTGGGATATACGAGAACGGCGCAAGCGTTGAGACCGTGACAAGTCTTGATGATGTGATGCCCGCGTATCTTCAAAAGAAGAACGGCGACGACGAAGCCCAAGACACTGACAGCGATGATGCCGAAGCGCCCGCCGATGCTGCATATACGCGCGACCCCTATGAGGGGCTGGATGACCCTTCGGATGCGGGCGATCAGTTCAAACTGGCCCCCGGTCATGAGGTTGTGTCGGGCGCAAATACGCTTGTCAACGATGCCAGTATCTTTGTTTCCTGGCTGGACGCGCCGGTGATTTCGGTGATGGGCGACGTGATCAATCTGAATATGATCAGCCAGACCAATCTGTTGGTGGAACATACCAGTTTTTCGGGCGCCACAGGCGCCATCGGTTCAGCCAGCTACAACAGCGCGACCCTGTCGCGCACCTCGTCGGCGCCGCCGGTTGATGACAGTGCCGAACAGTCGGCCAGTGACCCCAGCCTGCCCGCAAACTGGGCAGTGACGCGGATTGACGGCGATGTGCTGGCCGTCAACTGGGTGCAGCAGTTCAGCTTCATGACGGATAACGACCGCGCCGATATCGCGTTTTCCAGCACCAATACCTATATCGGGCTGGGCGAAAATACGATCGCCAATGGCGTCAATCTGGCAGAGATCGGCTATGGTTACGATCTGATCCTGATCGGGGGCAACCTGATTTCGATCAACCAGGTCAGCCAGATCAACGTGCTGATCGACAATGACACGGTGTCTTATTCAGGTATGCAGCCAATCGCGTTCAGCTTTGGCGATAACCTGCTGTTCAACGGGGTCTCGATCAATTCCGTGGGGATCGACGCTTATGGCGCGATGCAGGACAATTTCGCGAAAGCCTCAGAGAAACTGGCAGACGGCGGCCTGACGCTTGACCAAAGCGTGGCCCATGACAGCGTCTTTGAGGGCGTCGACATTTTGCGCGTGCTCTACATCAGCGGCGATATGACGACGATCAACCGGATTGATCAGACCAATGTGCTGGGCGATTCCGATCAGGTGCATCTGGCGTTGGACAATTTTCAGATGGCAAGCGGCGGGCCCGTGACGGTCACGACCGGGTCCAATGCGACAATCAATATGGCGTCGATCGAACAATACGGCGTGGATTCCAAGGTGATGGTCGGCGGCGATGTCTATGACGACGCGCTGCTGTATCAGGCCGGGCTGATTGATACCGATGCCCATCCGCTGGGCGTCGGCCTGACGGCACTGACAAGCGAAGCGGTGGTGTTTCTGGCCGATGACATGCTGGGGCCAGACGTGTCTGACGGTGCCGTCATCACGCCGCCCATGACTGACTACGCACAGACACCAGACATAATGCAAACAATGCTCGCCTGACAGGGACAGAACTTATGACGTTGAATGAACGCTCCGCCTTTGGTGACGTGACGCAGCCTGTGACGTCCGAAAACCCCGGCAACGACCAGCCGCGCCGGCCTGCCGCCAAACGCCAAGAAACCCTGCGCCTGACGCCCGATCTACGGGCGGAGCCGATGTTCAAAAGCCGAAGGGACGCACAAGTGCTGGAAGGCATGCAGATCGAGGGCTCAACCGGCCCGATCCTGAAACCCGATACGGGCGGTGCCCCTCCTAAAACCACCGGAGGAAGTGGGGGTGATGGTGGCGGCGGTGCGCCCACACCGAAATTTCATCGCCGCTCCAACCCTGATCAGTTTGTCACAGCGCTGCGCAAGGGCAAGCAGGCGGTGGCGCGCAACATCGGGTTCGTGATGGTTCTGACCTGCGCCACCAATCTTCTGGTGCTGGCCATTCCGGTTTACCTGTTTCAGATTTCGGACCGGGTACTGACCAGCCGGTCGCTGGAAACGCTGATCATGCTGACGGTGGTTATCGCTGGTGCGGTGATCTTGCAGGCGATCTTTGATGCGGTGCGGCGGTTCATTCTGATGCGAACGGCCGTGGAAATTGCGGTTCGTCTTGGCGCCCCGGTTCTAAGCGCGGCGGCGCGTTCATCGCTACATGATAACGGGCGCGAATATCAGACGCTGGGCGATCTGCAACAACTGCGTGGTTTTCTGGTCTCTGGCACGCTGATCTCATTTCTGGACGTGCCGTTCGCACCGGTTTTTGTTGTCGTGATTTTTCTGGTGCACCCGCATCTGGGGCTGATCGTGGTTGGAACCGCGCTTTTGCTGATGGTAATTGCCCTGATCAACCAAAAGGCCACGTCAAAACCCTTTGCCGAGGCGAACATGGCCCAAAGCCGGGCGAACATGCATCTTGATTCAATGTCGCGCAACAGCCAGATCATCAACGCCCTTGCCATGGTGCCCGAGGCCGTGGCCCTTTGGGGCCGCGACACCGCGAATTCGTTGCGGTTTCAGGTTATCGCGCAGGATCGTAACATCATCTGGGCGGCTTTTTCGCGCGGGGTGCGGTTGCTGACGCAGATCGGCATGCTGGGTTGGGGCGCCTATCTGGCAATCGAGGGGCAGATCACCGGCGGCATGGTGATTGCGGCATCCATCATCGCGGGCCGGGCGCTAGCCCCGATTGAGGGCTCTATCGAGGGTTGGAACGGCTTTATCCTGTCGCGCGCCGCCTATGGCAGAGTGACCCGCCTGATGGAAAATTCGGTGCAGCGGTTTGAAAAGCTGCGCCTGCCGCGCCCCGAAGGGCGGTTGAATGTGGAGCGGCTGCTATATGTTCCGGCGGGGACGAAACAGGTTATCCTGAATGGTCTCAGCTTTAGCCTCAGCCCTGGCGAGTCGCTGGCGATCATCGGCAATTCGGGGGCGGGCAAGACGACGCTGGGCAAGATGCTGGTTGGGTCGATCCTGCCTACCTCGGGCAATGTGCGGATAGATCTGATGGATCTGCGCAACTGGGATGACCGTCAGCTGGGCGAATCCATCGGCTACCTGCCGCAGGATGTGCAGCTGTTTCCCGGCACGATCAAGGCCAACATCGCCCGGATGCGCGCCGACGCCCGCGACGAATACATTCACCGCGCCGCTGTATTGGCCGATGTGCATGAAATGATTGCGCTGCTGCCGCATGGATATGAAACCATGGTTTCTGCCGATGGCTCGCCGCTGTCGGGCGGGCAAAAGCAGCGCATCGCGCTTGCCCGTGCGTTCTTTGGCAATCCGCGGTTTGTGGTGCTGGATGAGCCCAATTCGAACCTGGATACCGCGGGTGACAGGGCGTTGGCCACGGCCATCAAACAGGCGGGCGAAAGCGGCATCACCGTGGCGGTAATCACGCAAAAGCCGTCATTGCTGAGCGTGGTCGACAAGATCATGTTGCTGGCTGACGGCAATATCGCGCTGTTCGGCAAACGGCAGGAGGTGCTTTTGCAACTTGCCAACCGTAGCAGGAAAGGCACCCAAACCGTTCAGGGCCAGACCGGAGGGCCGCCAAATGTCTGATGTCACCGTCTATACCGAGCCCCCCGAATGGTATGCCGAAGTTCCCAGATCGGTGTCGAAATTCGTGACTTTCGGGTTTGTGTTGCTGGCAGCCACGTTCGGGGGGTTCGGATTTTGGGCGTTTCGTGCGCCACTGGCCGCCGCTGTCATCTCACAAGGCAGCTTCGTGGCGACCGGCAGCAACAAGATCGTCCAGCATCTTGAAGGGGGGATCATCAAACAGATCCTTGTGGCAGAGGGCGATCATGTCGACGCTGGCCAGCCGATTTTGCTGCTGGATGAAACCGCAGCCGTCGCTACCGAACGCGAACTGTTCTTGCGCAAGGTCCGGCTGGAGGCCATGGAGGCGCGGATTCTGGCCGAATATGACCGGAAAAGCAATCTGACCTACCCGCCCGAACTTGACGCGCTGCGGGCGGATTATGATGTGGCCTCGATGCTGGATGCGCAGACCATCATCTTCAACGCGGCGTCGCAACAGCTTGACAATGACATCACGCTGCTGACCCAAAGCATCGAGGCGCTGAAGGTGCGGGCGGTCGGCTACGAACAGCAACTGGGCGCGATGCGTATTCAGTTGGACCTTCTGCGCGAGGATTATGACAGCAAACAGCAATTGCTCGATACCGGGCTGATCCGCCGATCCGAGGTCAACACGATCCGCCGCGCGATTGCTGACGCCGAAGGGCAGGTTGGCCGTCTGATGGCCGAGATCAACGAGATCACCGAGGTCAGTAAAAGGTATGACGCGCAGATTGCGCAGACCCTTAGCGAACATCAAAGTGCCGCGCTGGACAAGTTGCAGATCGTTCAGTCAGAACTGGAAGGCGTCCGCGAACAGGTCGTGAAAGCGCAAAGCGTGCTTAAGCGCGTGGCCGTGTTGGCCCCTGTCGCCGGAACGGTGGTGCGGCTGCATTACCATACTGCGGGCGGCGTGGTGGAAAGCGGCAAGGTCATTGCCGAAATCCTGCCGACGGGCGAGGCGTTGATCATTGAGGTCATGATCCCCAGAACCGAAATTGATGTGGTGCGCAAAGGGCAGGCCGCGACGGTGCGGTTGACCGCCCTGAACCGGCGCACGACGCCGATCCTGGAGGGGACGGTTTTTTATGTTTCGGCCGATGCCATTTTGGACAAGACCCAGCAGGTGCCGCGTGAAATCTATGTGGCGCGGGTGTCCGTGTCGCCCACGGAATTCAACCGGGTGCGCGGCTTTACCCCAACACCGGGGATGCCTGCGGAAATCATGATCCAGACGCAGTCACGCACATTCGTGCAATACCTGATGAAGCCCATCACCGACAGCATGATCCGCGCCTTTCGCGAACAGTAAACTTTTTGGGGTCAGTGCGGGGTCAGACCTCTTCGATGCGGATGGCTACTGGAACGTCCTGAACGACATTTGTGCTGGGCAGCCGGTTGATGGCATGGTTGATCGCGTCGCGTGTGGTTTTATGGGTGACGATCAGCACTGGCGCAGAGGTATTCTCGTGGCCGTATTGCCGCATCCGGTCGATCGAAATCCCCTCATCGCCCAGCACGGTCGCAACCTTGGCCAGCGCACCCGGCTTGTCCAATAATTCCAGCCGTAGATAATAGGGTGCGGGTGCTGTGGCTTTGGCCGGGATCGGGTCAACAAGCGTGCAGGCCGGTTGGCCAAAGGTGGGCAGGCGGGTGCCGCGCGCTATTTCCACCACATCAGACATGACAGCGCTGGCGGTGGGGCCTTCGCCCGCGCCGGGGCCGCGTAGCACGATCTGACCGACGCTATCGCCTTCCAGCACCACCATATTGGTGCCGCCCGTCAGCGTGCCAAAGGGGCTGGCCATGGGGACAAGGCAGGGGGTCATACGCTGTTCCAGCCCCCGCCCCGTCATCTGGGCAACACCAAGAAGCTTGATCTTGTAGCCCATGTCTCCGGCGCGGCGGATATCGTCAATGGAAATCCGGCCAATACCTTCCAACTCGACCTTGTCGAAGCAAACCTTTGTCCCAAAGGCGATTGCCGCCAGCAGGCTCAGTTTGTGGGCTGCGTCAATGCCGCCTACGTCAAGGTTGGGGTCCGCTTCCAGATAGCCCAGTTGGCGGGCCTCTTCAAAGACCTGGTCGTAGGGCAGGCCCGCGCTTTCCATCCGCGTCAGGATATAGTTGCAAGTGCCGTTCATCACCCCCATCACGCGGCGCATGCCGTTGCCGGCCAACCCTTCGGTCAGGGATTTCACGACCGGTATGCCGCCGGCCACTGCGGCCTCAAATCGGATCACTTGGCCCGCCGCCTCGGCCATCAGTGCCAGCGCGTGACCGTGATGGGCCAATAGCGCCTTATTGGCGGTGACAACGTCCTTGCCGCTGGCAATTGCTGCCCTGAGCGAGGCGTTTGCGGCGCCTTCATGCCCGCCCATCAGTTCGATGAAAATGTCGACATCCGGGCGCTGCGCCAGCGTTACCGCATCCTCGACCCACGCATAACCCGACAAGTCGGCATCGCGGTTTTTGGTGCGGTCACGCGCGGTTATGGCCGTGATCGTGATAGGGCGGCCCGTGCGGGCGGCCAACAGATCAGCGTGGCGCTGCACAATTTTCACAACGCCAATACCGACGGTGCCCAAACCGGCAATGCCAAGGCGCAGAGGGACGCCAGAACGCTGGGCAGGGCCGGAGGGCTGGGACATGGGATGCTCCTGAACTTTGTGTCGGGGCTGTGTTAGCGGTTTGGACGCAGGCTTGCAACGCGCAGGGGCGATGGCGCAAAGAAAGCTCAGGTGCCGGGCATGCTATCAGGGGGAATGACGGGCCCGCGCAGCCCCGTAGCCCGCGCGCGCAGGTCCGTGGCGCGCGCGTCAAGACTGTCGGTCGGGTCGATGGGCGGCTCTGCCTCAACCAAAATGCTATCAAGCGGCAACAGGCTGGGGTAGGGCGCATCGGCGGTCTGGGGCTGGGTCGTGCACGCGACCAGCAGGGCACAAACGACCAGGGCGGTTGAGGGGGCAAGGGCAGGGCGGAACATAGGGCCTCGGGGATGATCGGGGGTGACAATAGGGCGGGGCGCAACGCTTGGCTATAGCCAATGCCGGGTGGCGTGCGCTGGCTGCCGACAAGGGGCGTTTCCCGGCGTGGTGTGCTGGGCGGGTTTGATATTGAACGAGTGTTCATATAGTTTGCCGCCATGGCACGCAAAATCGGCTCTCAATCACAAATCACTGGCCCTCGCATTCGGGTTGAGGCCGAACGATTGTTTGCGCGGCACGGCTTTGCCGCGGTGTCGATGCGCCAGATTGCGGCGGCAGTGGGGGTGCAGGCGGGGGCGCTATACCTATACACCCCCGATAAAGAAACATTGCTGTTCGAACTGCTCAAAACACATATGGACAAGCTGTTGGCGGCGTTGGATGCCGAACCCATGCCCGCAGATCCGCACAAGAAACTGGAACAGTTTGTGCGGTTTCACATCCGTTTCAATCTGAACTGTGCGCAGGCTGTTTTTCTATCCTATATGGAGCTGCGCAACCTGTCGCCCCAGCATTTCACGACCATCGAAGCCTTGCGCCGCCGTTACGAAGATGCGTTGCAGGCTATTCTTGAACAGGGCCAAGCGGCGGGCGCATTTGTGCTGTCAGATGCAAAGCTGGCAACGCTGGCGATCATCGCCATGCTGACCGGTGTCACCGGCTGGTTTCGCGAAGATGGGCGGCTTGACCGTGGTGCGGTCGAAGACATCTACTGGGATATGGTGCGCAAGGCCGTGGGTGCCTGACTGCGCGCAGCCGTTTTCTTGTTGGTAAGGGTTTACCGATTGAGGCGCGACGGCCCTGTGATAGCCGTCCACCTTGACGCGTTATTGCCCCGGCGGGTATGAAGACGCCCGTTTGCCGCGCCGGTGGGCGGTTTGGCCCAACTGACACTGTCTCAGAAGCTGCTATCCCAGACGACGCGGGGGCCGCGGGGCCGGGTCACGACAAAGTTTGAAAATCTGATGGCATCAGTCAGCCCGATCTGGGTGAACAGTTTGTTGCCCCCTTCATCCGTGCCACCGATGTGCAGCGAATTTTGGGTGTTCGTAAAAATTGGCGTGTAACGCATTGAGGTTTCCACGATGATCGCTGTGTCGCCCACCGGCATGAGCGGAATGCGGTAGGCCTCTTTGTTCAGCGATACGTCGGTGTAAGAATCGATCCCCGGTTTGCTGGCATGGGAATATTCCACCCGATATTTATTAAGGTCATCATCCCATCGAATTGATGTGACACGGATCCAGCTTCGCCCGCGCGAGTTGGTCACAAAGTCAAAGACCTTTTGCATTCCCTGAATGTACTTTGGCCCGATCTGCCCTTTTTCGCGCGAAAGCAGGTCAGCGATCGTATAGGCGGCCTTTGCGTTCACCGCCTTCAAACGGAATGCGTCGTAAAACTGGAATGACACCATGAACCAGCCGATCAGCAGCAAAAAGCCCATGATCCCCTCGATGGGCATTGACCCGGTGGTGTCGTCGTTCCACCCACGCAGCCAACGGCCAAGGCGCTTTAGCGGGCCCATCAGTTTTTCCTCGGTTCGTTGACAAAAGCCGTTGTGACAATCAGGGCGATACTGCCGTCACCCGTTTTGGTCAGCGCACCACCCAAGCCGGTAGTCGGCATCATCGGATCGACCTTCAAACACGCGCGCAGCAGCATCAACTGATCCGATGCACCCCGTTCCAGTGTGGTTGGCGGTGGCGGCTCGGTGGCGGCCCGGTCAATGCAGGTGACAGAGGTTCCGGCCTGGCTGCTTGTCCAGGTTGCCTTGTCCACCGCATAAATTTCGACGCTCAGATCATTCATGCAATTCGGTATAAAGCCGATATTACTGCAAATTGAGCGCTTCAACTGTTCATGGGTGGGCATCGGCGCGCCAAGCCGCAGCAGGCGTACCGACATATCAACGCCCCTGTCCATTAACGTCTGACGCAGCATGAGCACGCCCAGTTCCACCCCCGAGAACATCAGGATGATGAAAAACGGCAAAAACATAACCGCAGGGATGGTCGACGCGCCGTCCTCTTTTCGCCAAAACTGACGGGCGCGCGTGCCAAGCCTGCAAATAAGCCGTTGCATCAGTTGGTCAGCCTCAATGCGTTGATCGCAGACGCGATGCTGGAGAACGCGGTTTTCATGTCGTTACTGGTAACGTTGAACGCATAGGCCGGCGCGGTCGCGCATTTGTTCAGCACGGTCTGGCCGGCCGCTGGTGCGTCCACCGCCACGGTAAAGATGATGATTTCGGTTCCAGGTGCCTTTGCCGCGGTGCAAAGTTTATTCAGATCGGTGTCCTTGTCGTCAAACTCCGACTGTTCCGCCATTTCGGCATAAATCGCGCTGTCGCTTCCTGAAAAAGGCTTGTTCAGATAGTTCTTGATCACATATTGCAGCGTCCAGCCCTTGGCCCAGATATTTTCGTAGGGAATGGTAACATGTGCTTTGACATCATTTGCCGATTTCCACTTCTTTTCGTCGAAGCTGTAATACGGTTTTGAACCCTTGGTTTCGTCAAAGTAGAAAAGATATTTGGTGCTTAGGTCGGAATTGCTCTTATTTCCGTTGGTCGTCACCAACGGCGAATCGCCGGTGCGGAAAGGCGTCTTGGTTGAATAGGTCCGGGTGTTCTGGCCGTCGGTCATCAACACCAGAACCTTCATTGACCTTTTGTCACCACTGGTTGCCAAGGCTTCACCATAGTGAAACGGGCGTTCAGCCAGTGTGCCGTCAATAACGCCGTCAGTGATCAGCGCGGTTACGGCTGGTTGCGCGGCCGGGTCCAGAAGCGCCACACCCCATTTCGCACCATAGTCGATCGCGGTATCGCCGTTGGCGTAAAGATTGCCGATCTTGGTTTTGATTGTGCTGGCTTTGTCAGCCAATGGCATGACGGTATTTCTGCTGTCATTGGGGCAGTTCAGAATGTTGTTATTTGTTTGAAGCCCAAACCCGTCGTTACCCCAATAGTCGAAACTGTCGCCATACATCGCACGGGCAAGGAATGTCACGGGGTTGATGCCGGTCGACGAGAATGTGTCGCGTGGAAGGTCGACGCAGCTATTTTGCATGTGCTCTGTGCTGATGTTGAATTTGCTGGCCAGTGTCGTGCCCAGTGTGACCTGTTGGTTATAGGGCACGACAGAGATGCTCAGCTTGCCCGGTATCGAATCCGGGGGCTGCACGGTCTTGAACATCGTGTCGACAAAGTCCTTCCCGGCCTCTTTCAAGAGTGCAATACGAGTGGTGCTTTTGCCCCCGGATAGGCTAACCTTGTCATTCATAGAGCCCGACACATCCAGAACCATCGAGATTTCGACGTTGCCGATGCTTTCCTCGGCGCGGCTTTGGGTTTTGATCGGCAGTGATTTCATTCCGACAAGGTCGCCAAACAGGGTTGGCATGTTATCCTTGATCGTGGCTTCGACCGAACGCCATTCCTTGTAGTCGCCCTCTTGGACGATCGGCGTCACGTCAAGGTGCTCAAGCCCGCTTTTGGCGAAATAGTCGGCTACCACGTCTTCGGGGCTTAGCGACTGGTTCAGGTCCGCAGCCGCCAGTACCGCACGGTCAAGCGTGCTTTGAATCAGCGCGCGGCGTTCCTCTTGGCGGATGAGGTCGATCGCTACCCCGGTCGAGATCAGCATGATGATGAAAATGAACAGGCTGAGGATCAGTAATGATCCGTCTTCTGCACGACGAAAGGCAGCGAGGCCGCGGCCGATACGCCAACTGGAAGGCAATGCCCCAAATAAACCCATGATCTTCGTCATTTTGCTTCTTTCTTCGGGCGATTTATCGTGCAGTCAATTGTCGCAGTAACAATGATGGCAGCGGATCTTGGCACAACTGTCGCGCAAGACCCATGTACCCCAAGTCTTAGGGCAAAAATGAGGCAAGTAAACGGCAGCTTTGCCGTGATTGGTGCTGACGTGGCGACGATTCCGCCGTTCTCTACGGCGTTGTTTCGCTGCGGTCTGAAAACCGAACAATCTGATTAATGTTTTGGCAGGACCTGTGGCGCAACTTGCCCAATGTTGATTGGGGTAGCGACTACAAACTGCCGTAAGTTGCGGGTGATTCGCCGTTTGCCCTTGGCGCGGATATTGAATTGGGCCTACGCTTGCAAGGGTGCGGCGCCGCGTCAAAGGCGCCGGTGCATGCATTCACGGGAGGGATCCATGAGTTCGTTAAAAGAGCCGAGTTTTCGCCAATCAGTTGATATGATGTTCAATCGCGCGGTTGCGGTGATGGACCTCGGGCCGGGCCTGGTCGAGAAGATCCGGGTCTGCAATTCAACGTATACGGTGCGCTTTGGGGTGCGTTTGCGCGGCAAGATCGAAACCTTTACCGGCTATCGGTCTGTCCACTCCGAGCATATGGAACCGGTAAAAGGCGGGATCCGCTTTTCGCTGGGCGTCAACCAGGACGAGGTTGAGGCGCTCGCGGCGCTGATGACCTATAAATGCGCGCTGGTGGAAACGCCTTTTGGTGGTGCGAAAGGGGGCCTTTGCGTTGATCCCAAGGCGTGGGAAGCCAACGAGATGGAGCAGATCACCCGTCGCTTTGCGTATGAGCTGATCAAGCGTGACCTGATCAATCCGGCCCAGAACGTGCCTGCACCCGATATGGGCACCGGTGAACGCGAAATGGCCTGGATCGTGGATCAATACGCGCGGATGAACACCACTGACATCAACGCGCGTGCCTGTGTAACCGGCAAGCCGTTGAATGCCGGTGGTATTCAGGGCCGGATCGAGGCGACGGGCCGCGGTGTGCAATACGGGCTACACGAATTTTTCCGGCACCCCGAAGATATGGCCTTGGCGGGGCTGTCAGGCACATTGGACGGCAAGCGCGTTATCGTGCAGGGCTTGGGCAATGTCGGCAGTCATGCGGCACGGTTCCTGGCCAATGAAGACGGCTGCAAGTTGGTCGGTGTCGTCGAACACGATGGCGGCCTATGGGACGACAAGGGGTTGGACATCGACGCTGTGCTGGAGCATTTGCGCGCCAAGGGCGGGGTCAAGGGATGCCCCGTGGGAACCTATGTCCCCGAGGGCGCAAGCTTGCTTGAGGCGGAATGTGATATCCTCATTCCCGCCGCAATGGAGGGGGTGATCAATCTGGGGAACGCCGCGCGTATTCAGGCTCCGCTGATCATCGAGGCTGCAAACGGGCCGATTACTGCGGGTGCCGATGAAATCTTGCGCGCAAAAGGCTGTATCATCATCCCCGATATGTTTGCCAACGCAGGCGGGGTGACGGTGTCCTATTTTGAATGGGTCAAGAACCTGTCGCATATCCGTTTTGGCCGGATGCAGCGCCGCGCAGAAGAGGCGCGGTCACGGTTGCTGGTCGAGGAACTGGAACGGTTAAGTGCCGATAAGGGCCTTGGCTGGACGCTGTCGCCCAATTTCAAGCGCCGTTTCCTGACCGGATCGGGAGAGCTGGAACTGGTCCGTTCTGGGTTGGATGACACGATGCGCATCGCCTATCAGTCCATGCGCGAAATTTGGCACGGGCGACCGGAAGTTACCGATTTGCGTATGGCCGCCTATATTGTAGCCATCGACCGGGTGGCACAAAGCTATCGCTCGAAAGGGCTGTAAATGCGAAAATCCCCGGCACGGATGCGCCAGCCTGGAAAAAGCTTGGTTGGCTTTTGTTCAGGTAAGGCATCCTTGCCGGGGGCGTCGCACATGCCCATGGACTCTTGCCCTAGACGGGCCAATATAGAGGGATGAGCTTACCCCCCGGTTTTCTGGATGAACTGCGAACCCGTGTCTCGATCTCTCAGGTGGTCGGGCGCAAAGTCATGTGGGATCAGCGTAAATCCAATCAGGCCAAGGGTGACATGTGGGCGCCGTGCCCGTTCCATCAGGAAAAATCCGCGTCTTTTCATGTGGATGACCGGAAGGGTTATTATTATTGCTTTGGCTGCCATGCCAAGGGTGACGCGGTCAGCTTTGTTCGAGAGACCGAAAATGTCGGCTTCATGGAGGCGATCGAGATTCTTGCCCGAGAGGCCGGGATGCAGATGCCGGCGCGTGACCCGCAGGCGGCGCAGCGCGCCGACCGGCGCACGGAACTGGCGCAGGTCATGGACGAGGCGGTGCGCCATTACCGGATGCAATTGCAGACCGCCGCCGGTGCGGACGCGCGCGATTATCTGGCGCGGCGCAAGCTGGGGCAGGGCGCGCAGGACCGGTTCGAGATTGGCTTTGCGCCCGATCAGCGGCAGGGATTGTTTCAGGCGCTGAAGGCTAAGGGTATTGCGCCCGATCTGATTGTCGATGCCGGACTGGCGGCACGGCCTGATGATGGTGGCGAGCCTTATGATCGCTTCCGCGGCCGGATCATCTATCCGATCCGCGACGCGCGGGGCCGCTGCATTGGTCTTGGCGGGCGGGCAATGGACCCGAATGCGTACGCAAAATACCTTAACAGCCCCGAGACCGAGCTTTTTGACAAAGGTCGGAGCCTTTACAACCACGGCCCCGCCCGCGAGGCCTGCGGCAAGGGTCAGCCGCTGATCGTGGCCGAGGGTTATATGGATGTGATCGCGCTGGTCGAGGCGGGATTTGGCGGCGCCGTGGCCCCACTGGGCACCGCCGTGACCGAGGATCAGCTGCGCATGTTGTGGCGCATCCACCCAGAGCCGGTGATTGCACTGGATGGCGATACGGCCGGCATGCGCGCGGCCCTGCGGGTCATTGACCTTGCGCTGCCGCTTTTGGAGGCGGGGCAGGGAGTGCGGTTTGCGGTGTTGCCGGGCGGGCAGGACCCCGATGATCTGATCCGCGCCGGCGGTGCCGGGGCGATGCAAAAGGTCATCGAGGATGCGCGCCCGATGGTGGACTTGCTCTGGCAGCGCGAAACCGAAGGCCGCAACTTTGACAGCCCTGAACGCAAGGCTGCACTGGACAAGACCCTGCGCGCGGCGATCAAGCGGATTACCGACCCCTCGATCCGGGCGCATTACGGCGATGAAATTCAACGCCTGCGGCAAGACCTGTTTGGCGCACGCCGCGCCCGACCGGGGGGCGCAGCGGTAGCCGCGGTGCGCGGCAGCCGCGACCGCAACGGCAAATGGCTGCCCCCCCCCGCGCCGCCGATGGCGTCAACGAAACTGTCGATGTTGGTGGCGGCGTCAGGGCCGGGCGTTGAGGAGCATTTGCGCGAGGCGATGATACTGGCTATATGCGCGGCGCATCCGGGCCTTGTGGCGCGGTTCGAAAGCCAGCTTGAAATGATTGCGCTGCACGATGCGGACCATGAGACGCTGCGCCATGTGCTGCTGCGCCATGCGCATGCGGAACCGACGTCGATCCGTGAACATATCCTTGCCGAAGCGGGCGCAGCGCTTGAAAAGCTGCTGCATCTGCCCCATGTGCGGATTGCGCCGCCCGTGCAACCAGACGCAGACCCTGACCTGGCCAAGATGTGCCTGGCCGAAGAAATGGCGAAACTGGAGGCCCGTCGGGCTGCGCATGCCGAGATTGAAGACGCGATGGAGGATTTGACCGGTCTTGCCGATGAAGGGGTGACATGGCGGCTGGCGCAATCGGCGCAGGCCCGGCATCAGGCCGAACGTAGCAACCTGGACGATACGAGTGATATGGGCGAAGACCGAAAGGCGCTGTCAGCGCATCTGCAAAGCCTGATCGACGGTCAGGTCTGGCGCAAGGATCGCCGCCAGAACTGACACCCGTCATCACGCTGACCTTCGGCCCCCCTGTGATTCGCCTGCGTGATTCGATAAAACCCGAGGACGTGATTCGATTCTGTCCGCCCTACCGCCGCTGACCCAGTGACCCTGTGTCCCCATTCGACCCGAGGAGCGCCCATGGCTGCCAAAGACATCGACGACAGCAAACCAGACGATCAGGATGGTGAAGAAACGCTTGATATGAGTCAGGCTGCCGTCAAAAAGATGATCGCAGACGCGCGTGAGCGGGGCTACATCACCTATGATCAGCTGAATGCCGCGCTGCCGCCGGAACATGCCTCATCCGAACAGATCGAAGACGTGATGTCGATGCTGTCGGAAATGGGCATCAATGTTATCGAAAACGATGAGGCCGAAGAAGGCGAGACGGGCGGCGAACTGGTTCAGGTATCAGCTTCGCGCGAGGTGGCCGTTTCGACCACCACGACCGAAACACTGGACCGCACCGATGACCCGGTGCGCATGTATCTGCGCGAAATGGGCTCGGTCGAACTGCTGTCGCGTGAAGGCGAAATTGCCATCGCCAAGCGCATAGAAGCCGGCCGCAACACAATGATCGCGGGCCTGTGCGAAAGCCCGTTGACCTTTCAGGCCATCACCATCTGGCGCGACGAACTGCTTAGCGAAGACATTTTGCTGCGTGATGTGATCGACCTTGAAACCACCTTCGGGCGGTCGATGGAGGATGACGAAGACCAAGACGAGCCGGTAGTGGGGGGCCTTGACAACAGCGCCGCCTCCAGCGCTCGCCAGTCGGGTGCCGAACCCGAGAAAGATGCGGATGGCAACCCGATCACCGCAGCCGACGATGACGACGATGAGGATGACGAAGGCGCCAACATGTCTTTGGCCGCCATGGAAGCCGCGCTAAAGCCCAAGGTTCTGGAAACGCTCGAACTTATTGCGCGTGATTATATCATGCTGGCTGAAATGCAGGATCTTCGCATGTCAGCCACATTGAACGAAGATGACAGTTTCTCGAAAGAGGCAGAGGCCGCCTATCAAAAGCTGCGCGCGGAAATTGTGGTGTTCGTGAATGAACTGCATCTGCACAACAACCGGATCGAAGCGCTGATCGACCAGCTTTACGGGATCAACCGCAAGATCATGTCGATCGACAGCGGCATGGTGAAACTGGCCGATGCAGCAAGGATCAACCGCCGCGAATTCATCGACGAATACCGCGGCTATGAACTGGACCCCGCGTGGCTGGACCGGATGGACGAAAAACCCGGTCGGGGTTGGCAGGCGCTGATCGAAAAATCACGCAGCAAGGTCGAGGATCTGCGCGCCGAAATGGCGCAGGTTGGCCAGTATGTGGGCGTCGACATTCAGGAATTCCGCCGGATCGTGAACCAGGTCCAGAAGGGTGAAAAAGAGGCCCGTCAGGCGAAAAAGGAAATGGTCGAAGCAAACCTTCGTCTGGTTATCTCGATCGCCAAGAAATATACGAACCGTGGCCTGCAATTTCTTGACCTGATTCAGGAAGGCAACATTGGCCTGATGAAGGCCGTGGACAAGTTTGAATACCGCCGCGGCTACAAATTCAGCACTTATGCAACGTGGTGGATCCGCCAGGCGATTACCCGCAGCATTGCGGATCAGGCCCGCACCATCCGTATTCCGGTACACATGATCGAGACGATCAACAAACTGGTCCGCACCGGGCGCCAGATGCTGCACGAGATCGGCCGCGAACCGACCCCGGAAGAGCTGGCCGAAAAGCTGCAAATGCCGCTTGAAAAGGTGCGCAAGGTGATGAAAATCGCCAAAGAGCCGATCAGCCTTGAAACGCCGATCGGTGACGAGGAAGACAGCCAGCTTGGCGATTTCATCGAAGACAAGAATGCTGTTTTGCCGCTGGATTCCGCAATTCAGGAAAACTTGAAGGAAACCACGACCCGCGTTCTGGCCTCCCTTACCCCGCGCGAAGAACGTGTGCTGCGGATGCGTTTCGGAATTGGCATGAACACGGACCACACGTTGGAAGAAGTGGGCCAGCAATTCAGCGTCACCCGCGAACGTATCCGCCAAATTGAGGCAAAAGCACTGCGGAAACTGAAACATCCAAGCAGGTCGCGCAAATTGCGCAGCTTTCTTGACCAGTAAACTCAAGGCGCCCGATCCGGGCGCCTTTTGTTTTTGCGGGGGCAGAGCTGAAAATCGAGTCAGGGGCCGCACCCTTTCAACGGGGCACTTTCCAACGGCCCGGCCCCGCAACTGAGTCTTCACCGCCACACCCGTCACCCCCGCATCTTGTGGCCGAAAATTCAATCTACCCAACGCATCGCGTTGCCCCTATAGTTTTGTGGGTAACGGGGGGAAACACCCGACATGAGGCGGTAACAACAGAAGAAAGAGGGGGACGCCATGCGCTGCCCATTTTGTGGCAATGTCGATACCCAGGTAAAAGATTCACGCCCCGCCGAGGATCATGTGGCGATCCGGCGGCGGCGTTTTTGTCCCGCCTGCGGGGGCCGCTTCACCACCTATGAGCGTGTGCAACTGCGCGATCTGGTGGTGATCAAGACCTCGGGCAAGCGCGAAGATTTCGACCGTGACAAGCTGGAACGCTCGATCCGCATCTCGATGCAAAAACGCCCGATTGACCCCGAACGTATTGATCAGATGATCTCGGGTATCGTGCGGCGGCTGGAAAGCCTTGGCGAAACCGATATCGCCTCAAAGGTGATCGGTGAAATCGTGATGGAGACACTGGCACGGATCGACACCGTGGCCTACGTTCGTTTTGCCAGCGTTTACAAGAACTTCCAGGCTGCGGACGATTTTGACAAATTCGTCTCGGAACTGCGTCCTGGCGGCGCCGACGCCGAGTGAGCGATACGGACCAACGCTATATGGCCCTGGCCCTGACGCTTGCGCGCCGGGGCCTTGGCACGGTTTGGCCCAATCCGGCAGTAGGCTGCGTGATTGTTGGTAAAGGGCGCATCCTCGGCCGCGGCTGGACCCAGCCCGGTGGCCGCCCTCATGCGGAACGTCATGCGCTGGATCAGGCGGGCAAGGCCGCGCGCGGCGCCACCGCCTATGTCACGCTAGAGCCTTGCGCCCATCACGGCCAGACCCCGCCTTGTGCGGCGGCGCTGGTCGATGCCGGTATAGCCCGCGTTGTCACCGCGCAGACGGACCCGGATACACGGGTCTCGGGGCGGGGTCACGCCATTCTGCGCGCCGCCGGCATAGCGGTCACTGAATCCGTGTCCGAGCCAGAGGCCCGCGCCCTTCAGCAAGGGTTCTTGACCCGCACAATCCTTGGCCGCCCGATGCTGACGTTAAAGCTTGCCAGCAGTTTTGATGGCCGCATCGCCACCGCGTCGGGCGAAAGCCGTTGGATCACCGGGCCGCAAGCCCGCGCCCGTGTCCATGCGCTGCGCGCTACGCATGATGCGGTGATGGTTGGCGGCGGCACGGCGCGGGCCGATGACCCGCTTTTGACCGTGCGTGGCCTTGGCCCGCGTCGCCAGCCGGTGCGCCTGATTGCATCGCGCCTTTTGGATCTGCCGCGTAACAGGCTTGCCGCGTCAGTGCCCGATGCGCCGCTCTGGCTGGCCCACGGCCCGGATGCCCCCGATGAGGCGCGGGTATTCTGGCAAGATCACGGTGCCGAACTTTTGGAAATACCGCAAACAACCCAACGGCTCAATCCCGCCTTCCTGCTGCAATTGCTTGGCAAAAAAGGCCTGACCCGTATTTTCTGCGAAGGCGGCGGCCAGTTTGCGGCCAGCCTGCTGCGCGCGGACCTGGTTGATGATCTGATCGGTTTCACGGCCGGCGTCATCCTGGGCGCGGATGCCCGTCCCGGCATCGGCGCGCTGGGGCTAGAGGCTTTGGCCGCCGCGCCCCGCTTCAGACTTGCGGCAACAGAAACACTCGGCGGCGACGTCCTTCATCACTGGACCCGCGCCCCGCTTTTCTTTGGCCCAAATACTCAGCCTTAACCCCGCTTGCGGCCCTCGGCGACATCAATCAGATGGCGCGCCCAGAGCCCCGCAGCCCAGGTTGCCGGCACCCCCAATACGATGGACAGAAACAATGTCTGCACCGGCGTCAGCGCGGGCCAGCCCAAACGCTGCCATGCCAGTGATAACATGAACACATTGATCGCCACAGCACCCGCCGCGAACGGATACAACAGCACCCCCAGCTTCCAGACGGGCCAGGGCGCCCTTTTGGCGGCGGGTGGTTTTTTCATCGGCGTTCTTGTTTCAGACATCATGTTTTCCTGAAGGTTTCCTATCTGCAATCCCCGAAATTCTTGTAATCCCATTTCCCTTGAACAATTCCGGCGCTGTCCATTTGTCATATAGCGTCCCACCCCCGACAGCCATACTTGATGGGGGAAACCCCGGCTACTGTTCCTTGCCATGACGAGAAACTATCCGTGGGCTTCGGCAACGGGCCATTTTGCATGCAATCAGCCGTCTGCGTCCGTGCGAAGGCAATCATCGTCGCTGGCCGCAGCCGTCACGGCAAGCTCGGCTTCAAGAAAACGTTCGAACGCATCGAGGTCAACAGGATCGAACTGGCCGAACCCCTGCATCCACACGCAAGCGGCGCGCATCGCATCGGGGTCGAGCTTGCACCATTTGACGCGGCCGCGTTTGTCTTGGGTGATCAGTCGGGCCTCGGCAAGAATGGTGAGGTGTTTTGAGATCCCGGCAAGGGACATGGTAAAAGGGGCGGCGACATCGGTCACGGCCATATCATCCTCAAGCAGCATCGTCAGGATGGCGCGGCGGGTCGGATCGGACAGGGCCGCGAAGATCGCGTCGAGACTGGGCTGGTGCGTGTTCATGGGGAAGTGATGCGGCAGGATGGTGCGATCGTCAACCAGATGGTTGAATGTGCCGGGCAGGGCGGTTTTGACGAAACGGGCCGTTGAAGGGCGGAGTTGTCGCAGGGGCGGTGATCTGGCGCATCAATTATTTCAATGGGTTATGACATATTCTGGGGGCGGCCAACACGCTTGACTCACGCGGGTGTGACGCTTAGGAAACCCCAGACGAATGCGGGGGCCTATCCATGCCTGTTGATCCCTCAGACGGACCCGATCCCAAGCGCCTTGAACGGCTTGAGAAACGGATCACCGAGGTGAAAAAGACGCTGGAGCCGGGTCCGCGCGCGGATGAGCATTTTTCACAGGCCAATATCGCCTGGCGGATGGTCATCGAGATGGTATCGGGGCTGGGGATCGGCTTCGGCATCGGATATGGGCTGGATCGGCTGTTTGGCACGATACCGCTGTTTCTGGTGCTGTTCACCTTCCTGGGCCTGGCGGCGGGGGTGCGGGTCATGCTGCGAACCGCACGCGAAGTAGAAGCGGATCGACTGGCCGAGCAATCGGCGCGGGAAGAGGGAAAATAGACGTGGCGACGGAAGCTGAAGGCACTGGTCTCGTATTCCATCCGATGGATCAATTCATCGTCAAACCACTGTTTGGCGATGGGCCGGTTCATTGGTACACGCCCACCAACGTGACCCTGTGGATGGGGCTTGCGGTGTTGGCAATCATTCTGGTGTTGGTGGTCGGCACACGCGGGCGGGCCATCGTGCCGACGCGTATCCAGTCGATCGCCGAGCTGGCATACGGCTTTATCCACAAAATGGTGGAAGATGTCGCGGGCAAGGAAGGGTTGAAATACTTTCCTCTGATTTTCACTCTGTTTCTGTTCATCGTTTTCGCAAACTTCCTGGGGCTGCTGCCGCGCTCGTTTACCGCCACCTCGCATGTTGCCGTAACGGGGGTTCTGGCCCTGATGGTTTTTGTCGGGGTCACGGTTCTGGGCTTTGTCAGGAACGGGGCCGGCTTTCTGGGTCTGTTCTGGGTGTCCTCGGCGCCCCTGGCGTTGCGTCCGGTGCTGGCGCTGATCGAGGTGATTTCCTACTTCGTGCGCCCGGTCAGCCATTCCATTCGTTTGGCCGGCAACATGATGGCAGGCCACGCCGTTATCAAAGTGTTTGCGGGTTTTGCGGCGATCGCCGTGATCTCGCCACTGTCCATCGTCGCTATTTCAGCGATGTATGGGCTGGAACTCCTGGTGTCCTTTATCCAGGCCTATGTGTTTACCATTCTGACCTGCGTGTATCTCAAGGATGCGCTGCATCCGCACCACTAAGGTCAGCACTACAAATTCAGCCAATTCCAACATCAAGGAGTGACGTTCATGGAAGGCAATATCGTTCAAATGGGTGCGTACATCGGCGCTGGTCTGGCCTGCATGGGCATGGGCGGGGCAGCTGTTGGTGTGGGCAACGTTGCCGGCAACTTCCTGTCGGGCGCGCTGCGTAACCCGTCGGCAGCCGCTGGCCAGACCGCCACGCTGTTCATCGGCATCGCGTTCGCCGAAGCGCTGGGGATCTTCTCGTTCCTCGTTGCGCTGCTGCTGATGTTCGCCGTCTGATCCTTTCACGCATCCGTGCGGTCGGATGGGCCAGTGATGGCCCGTCCGGTATCTTGAAGGGTCCAGGGGGACGACATGGCAACTGAAACGCAAGACGTAGCGGCGGGTGCGGCGCATGGCGCTGCCGATGCGGCGGGTCATGCCGCGCAATCTGCGGGCATGCCGCAGCTGGACTTTGCAAGCTTTCCCAACCAGATCTTCTGGTTGCTGGTCACGCTTGCGGTCATCTGGTGGGTTCTGACGCGCCTCGCCCTGCCGCGCATTAGTGCGGTGCTGGCGGATCGTCAGGGCACAATCGCCAGCGACCTGACCGCTGCCGAAGACTACAAGCTGAAGGCGAAGGACGCCGAGGCCGCGTATGAACGCGCCCTTGCCGAAGCCCGCGCCCAGGCACAAAAGATTGTGGCAGAGGCCAAGGCCGAGATCCAAAAGGATCTGAACGCCGCGACTGCCCATGCGGACGCCGAAATCGGGGCTCGTACGGCGGAATCGGAACGCCGGATCAACGAGATCCGCGAAGGCGCGTTGGAGGCGGTGGAAGTCGTCGCCAAGGACACCGCCGCAGAGATCGTGGCCGCGTTGGGCGGCAAAGCTGACGCCAAGGCGCTGACTGCGGCTGTCTCGGCACGGCTGAAAGGGTGAGATGATGAAAAAGCTTTCCTTCATCTTGGTGTTGGTGGGATCGCCTGCGATGGCGGCTTCCGGGGCGTTCTTTTCGCTTCACAACACCGATTTCATCGTGACGCTGGCATTTCTGCTGTTTGTGGGCGTGCTGTTTTATTACAAGGTTCCGGCCCTTTTGGGTGGCTTGCTGGACAAACGGGCAGCAGGTATTCGGGCGGATCTGGAAGAGGCCCGCGCCCTGCGTGAAGAAGCGCAGAGCATCCTTTCGGGGTACGAGCGCAAGCACCGCGAAGTGCAGGAGCAGGCCGACCAGATCGTTGCCGCTGCAAAGCGGGACGGGCTTGCCGCGGCTGAGCAGGCCAAGGCCGATCTCAAGGGCTCGATCGCGCGGCGACTGAAGGCTGCGGAGGATCAGATCGCGTCGGCAGAGGCGGCGGCGTTGCGCGAGGTCAAGGACCGTGCGGTTAGCGTCGCTGTAGCGGCTGCGCGCGAACTGCTGAGCAAGCAGATGACCGCAAAGGATCAGGCTGGCCTGATCGACGCCGGCATCGACGAGGTCGAGAAGCGTCTGCACTGATTGCTGTAATTGCAGTGTGATAGACCCGGCCCTGCGAGGGGTCGGGTTTTTTCGTTTGGGGGATCGGTTGGCCGTCATTGCGGGCCGCTACCGGGCAAGGCTGCATCTCAATCTGGCCATCGCGGGCCTGATGGCACGGCGCTACCGCGATATCTCTGGCCGGATCATGCGCAACCTTAGTGCAGGAACGAACAAGGCCGGACCTCGCGGTCCGGCCTTTGCAAACTTTTTCCGCCAATCAGCGGTTGGGGCGAATGATGAATTCCACCCGGCGGTTGGCCGAACGCCCCTCGGACGTGAGATTCGAGGCCACCGGCTGATCTTCGCCGCGGCCATAGGATACAACGCGCGACGAGGGCACACCCGCACCGACCAGCACATTGGCGACAGCATTGGCGCGGCGCTGCGACAACTGTTGGTTATACGCGGCGCTGCCGGTATTGTCGGTGTGGCCGATCACCTCGACGCGGGTGTCGGGATAACGGTTGAGGCTGCCCGCAAGGGTATAGATGTCGCGCTGAAGGTCAGGGCGCAGCGTCGCGCTATCGGTCGCGAACAGCACGTCTTGCGGCATCGTCACGATCAGCTCGGAGCCGGTGTTGACGATTGATACGCCGTTACCGCCGATGTCGCGCTGAAGCTCGGCCGCCTGTTTGTCAAGCTGCGAGCCGATGGCCCCACCGATCAACCCGCCGACGATTGCGCCCGCTGCGGCCTTGGCCAGCTTGTCATCGCCTTTACGGGTGGCGCCGTATGCGCCGCCGATCAGTGCGCCCGCTACCGCGCCGCTTTTCGCGTTGGAGGGCGCGCCCGGCTCGGCGTTGTAAGGCGACGCACCATAGGGGTCGGTGCAGGCTGACAGGCCAAACAGGCCAGTAACCGCAAGGATCAAGGGGAGTTTCGGATTCATCTGCAATGCCTCGTTTGATACCATCCGTCGCCGGATATTTAGCGGATCATAGCAAAGCCACGGTGGAATGTGCCATGGGTTGCGGCTGCCGGGCGGATTATTGCCTATCACAACATGGCGATTACACGGTCATGGGCTGGCCCGCTTCGTAGCGGGCGGTTTCCCATGCCAGCATCGCGCGCTTGACCGGCAGGCCCCAGTGATAACCGCCAAGCCCCCCCGATTTGCGCAACGCCCGGTGGCAAGGAATAAGAAAGGCAACCGGGTTGCGCCCGACGGCTGTGCCTACGGCGCGCACCGCCCGCGGGTGGCCGATGGCGCCGGCGATGTCGGAATAGGTGGTGACATGGCCCGACGGAATTTGCAGCAACGCCTCCCACACCTTTATCTGGAACGGTGCACCAATCAGATGCAACGCGGTGTGACCGCGCTGGCCCAGGGCGGCCTCGACCCACGGGGCAATCGCGGCGGGGTCTTCGGTGAATTGGGCGGCGGGCCAACGGGCACGCAGGTCCGCCATGGTAGCGTCAGGCCCGCAATCGGCGGCAAAGGCCATGCCGCAAAGCCCGCGGTCGGTGCCCATTGCCAGCACCTCGCCAAACGGCGAAGGAAACCAGCCGGTGCGGATGGTCAACCCCGCGCCACCCTTGGCGTAGTCGCCCGGGCTCATCGCCTCCCACCGCAAAAAGAGGTCGTGCAGACGGCTTGACCCCGAGAGGCCGGAATGGTCTGCAACCGCCTCAAGCGGCAGCCGTTTGGCCAGCAGATCGCGGGCAAGATCCAGCGACAGGTATTGCTGATAGCGTTTGGGCGAAACCCCGACCCAGGCCGAGAACACCTTTTGAAAATGCGCCGCGCTCATCCCCAGTTTCGCGGCAAGGTCAGGTAGCGGCAGGGGTTTGGTGCCGGCTGCATCAATCTGGTCCAGTGCGCGGGCGATCACCTGGTAGTGGTAGCTGTTTTCAAGCGTGGTCATGGCTGCCTCTTTTCGTCATGCTCTCAAGATAGGCGGTGGCGGGGCAGGGTGCGACCCGAAAGCTGTGCAATCGGGGCGCAAACCGCTAAATTCAGGTTGCCGTAGTTGCGTAGCCCCCTTGCCGGTGCCTCGGGCTGCGGGCATACCAGAGGCATGGTCAAGCAGCTGAATTATCGTTCCATGCAAGAGGTTTTCCGTCGGTTTCAGGCGGCGAATGCCCACCCCACGGGTGAGCTGGATCACGTCAACGCCTATACGCTACTGGTTGCGGTGGCCCTTTCGGCGCAAGCGACCGATGTCGGGGTGAACCGTGCCACGCGGGCGCTGTTTACGCTGGCCGATACGCCGGAAAAGATGCTGGCGCTGGGTGAGACGAGGTTGACCGAACACATCAAGACAATCGGCCTGTTTCGCCAAAAGGCGAAAAACGTGATCCGGCTAAGCCAGATCCTGGTCGATGATTATGATGGTCAGGTGCCTTCGTCACGGGCGGCGCTGCAAAGCCTGCCGGGGGTAGGGCGCAAAACCGCGAATGTGGTTTTGAACATGTGGTTCGGGCATCCGGCGCAGCCGGTTGACACCCATATTTTCCGCCTCGGCAACCGGTCGGGCATTTGCCCCGGCAAGGATGTCGTTGCTGTCGAACGCGCGATTGAGGACAATGTTCCCGTGGAATATCAACTCCATGCGCATCACTGGCTGATCTTGCACGGCCGCTATATCTGCACCGCCCGAAAACCCAGATGTGGGGATTGTCTGATCCGCGACATTTGCCAATACGAGGAGAAGACCCAGTGAAGAAGTATCAGGTGGCCGGGATCGGCAATGCGATTGTCGATGTCTTGGCGCAGACCGATGACACGTTTCTGGACCATATGGGGATCTCAAAGGGGGTCATGCAGCTGATCGGGCGTGACCGTGCTGAAACGCTTTATGCCGCGATGGATGACCGCACCGAGGCGCCCGGCGGCTCGGTCGCCAATACGCTGGCGGGGCTGGGAAATATGGGGCTGACGACGGCGTTTATCGGGCGGGTGCGCGATGATGCCTTGGGCCGGTTCTACGCCCGGTCGATGGAGGCCGAGGGCACCGATTTCGTCAACCCGCCGGTGGCAGAGGGTGATCTTCCCACCTCGCGCAGCATGATTTTCGTGACACCGGATGGTGAGCGTTCGATGAACACCTACCTTGGGATTTCAGCTGATCTGAGCACCGAAGATGTGCCGCTTGCGGTGGCCGAAAACGCCGAGCTTTTGTTTCTGGAGGGGTATCTGTTCGACAAGGACCACGGCAAAGCCGCCTTCCTGAAAGCCGCGCAGGCCTGCCACCGGGGCGGTGGGCGCGCGGGTGTCGCACTGTCGGACCCGTTTTGCGTGGATCGCCACCGCGACAGCTTTCGCCGGCTGGTCAGGGATGAGATGGACTATGTCATCGGCAATGAGCACGAATGGGAAGCGCTTTACCAGACAGATCTGGAAAATGCGCTGGCACAGGCCGCGTCCGAATGTGCGATGGTGATCTGCACCCGCTCGGGCGCCGATGTGGTGCTGATCAATCGGGGAGAGCGCGTCGAAGTGCCGGTGCACCGTGTGGTCCCGGTGGATGCGACCGGCGCCGGTGATCAGTTCGCGGCGGGTTTTCTTTATGGCTACGCGACGGGGCAATCACTGAGTGTCGCGGGCAAGATGGGTTGCCTTGCCGCTGGCGAGGTTATCAGCCATTTCGGTGCCCGACCCGAGGTGGATCTGAAGGCGATGTTTCGGGGGCATGGCCTGATTTGACCAAAACGCGGGGTTGCCACACCAGATCCTCTGCCCCCTGCCCCCGGTTCAGCTGCCTAGTTTGGCGTGGACTTCGTCCAGATCGACCGCGCCCAAAGGCATCTTGTTGTCGGGGTTGTCGAAATCGTAGCGGAACAGCTGAAAGTCTTTCTTGTAGATTTCCCATATCAGGTGGCGCGACAGGTCATCAAAATAGTCTGATACCGGGTGTGCCCGCTTGGGCCCGTGGCCCTCGCTTTCGTTGAATTTCGGGATATTTTTCAGATCCACCTTCTTCGGTGTCTTGATTGCGTCCAGAACGCTTTGCATGCCTTCATCGAACTTTTCGGTGAAAAAGATATTGTCGTAACGCCCACCGTTGACGATGAACGTTGAAATATGCCCCGACATTGCTGACCAGTGGATGTCCGGCTCCATCGGGCGGCGCCAGCGGATGGTATCGCGTGCGAACAACAAAAAGCGACGGAAGGATTTGATCTGGTCAAACTCAAAGTTGTCTTCGGGCGAGCCGACATCGATTCCGTATTTCTGCGCCAATTGTGGCACAAGGTTGCCGCGGTAGCGTTTGCCGTTGCGCTGTATCCCGGCGATCTTATCGAAAAATGACGATAGGATACGGTTGTAGGGGTTACGAACACAGGTGAAAGCGTAGGATTTGTGATGTTTCACGTTGTCTTCAATAATCGTCTGGCTGGCCTCATGCGACCATTTGTGCAGGCCGCTGGTAGCATCGTGAATGTCGCCGTCAAAGAACGTGCCGTGATCGGAATAAAACATGATCTGCCCGATGGACGAACAGGCGCATTTGGGAACCACACGGTAAAGCACGCTTTCGCTTTCCGTCATCCAGGTGCCGGGAAACCCCATAAAACTGACCTCCAACTGCCCAAGGTGTGGTGTTGCACCATCCGAGCGAGATAATTAGACCCTAAGAAGCAAAGAAACTATGTCTTTTCAACGATTGATGACGCTATCTAGCGGATAATAAATGGCAGGTCCCGGTAAACGTTTCCCAAATGGCAAAAATCGCCTTCATCTTGTTGTCACATAAGGACCCTGAAGGGGTCATTCTTCAGGCTGAACGGTTGACGGCCACGGGCGATTTTGTGGCGATCCATTTCGATGCACGGGCGAAACCGGCGGATTATGACAAGATCAGGGCGGCGCTGGCGGCGAATCCTTCGGTCACGTTCGCGCGCAAACGGCTGAAATGCGGCTGGGGCGAATGGAGCCTTGTGGCCGCGACATTGGAGGCGGTGAAGGCGGCGGTTGCGGCGTTTCCGGGTGCGACGCATTTTTACATGCTCTCAGGCGACTGCATGCCGATCAAGACGGCCGAGTTTGCACATCAGTTTCTGGATGCAGATGACGCAGACTATATCGAAAGTCATGACTACTTCAATTCGGACTGGATCAAGACAGGTTTCAAGGAAGAGCGGCTGATCTATCGCCACTGGTTCAATGAGCGTACGCACAAAGCCCTTTTTTATACCAGTTTCGAATGGCAACGGCGGCTAGGGCTGACGCGTGCCGTGCCTGCTGATGTGCAGATGATGATCGGGTCGCAGTGGTGGTGTCTGCGCCGCCGCACGGTTGAGTGGGTGTTGAAATTTTGCAAGGACCGCCCCGATGTGATGCGGTTTTTCCGCACCACCTGGATACCCGATGAGACGTTCTTTCAGACCGTCGTGCGCCATGTGGTGCCCGATAAAGAAATCCGCTCGCGGACGCTGACCTTTTTGATGTTCACCGACTATGGCATGCCGGTCACATTCTATAACGACCACCATGATTTGCTGCTGTCGCAAGATTATCTGTTTGCCCGCAAGATCAGCCCGGATGCCCAAGATCTGAAGACCCGTCTGGGTGCCCTCTGGGCCGAACAAGGTATCCGTTTTTCGATCTCGAACGAGGGGCGCAATCTTTTTGCGTTCCTAACCGGGCGTGGCCGGGTCGGGCGGCGCTTTGCCGCGCGATTCTGGGAAAGCGAGGCCAGCCTTGGCCGCGAGCGCACACTGATGATCGCAGTGTGCAAGAAATGGCACGTCGCGAAACGGCTGGTCGATCGGGTGCGATCGTTAACCGACATTCCCGCTGTCGAATATATGTTCCATGAGGCTGAAACACCCTTGCCCGATCTGGGCGGTATTCAGTCGACACTGGGCAAACGCAACCGACACCGGCGTGCACTGATGCGGATGCTGTTCGACTATCATCAAACCGACCGTCTGTTAATCTGCCTTGACCCCGCTGCGATCGACTTGATGCAGGATTTCACTGCCGACAAAGCGATGATCAAACTTCTTGAGATAGAGTGCGAATTCTCTGACCGGTATCTGTTGGGCCATGCACGCCGCGTGGGGCTGGCCGGTGAAAGCACACCACAAGACGTGATCAGCCGGTTGCTGCCAACAATTCGTCATGATCTGCGCTTTGAAAGTGATCGTATCAGGGATGCGGATTTCCCCCACACCTACCGGATGCGGCAGGTTGCAGAACCTGGCGAAAATGCCGCAATTCTGGCGCAATTTCTGGACATCAGCCCCGAGGTCGCGCAAGAAATAGCTTTAACCGATTATCTGTTTGTTGACTGAGGAGAGAATCCGATGGCCTATGTCTATGATCCCACCAATATCTTCGCCCGGATTCTGCGTGGTGAAATTCCCAACAACACGGTTTTGGAAACCGATCATACACTTGCGTTCCGCGATATCCAGCCCCAGGCTCCCGACCATATTCTGGTAATTCCAAAGGGGCCTTATGTTTGCCTTGATCATTTTGCGTTCGAAGCTTCGGATGCGGAACTTCTTGATTTCATTCGCACCTCTGGCGAAGTCTGCCGGATGCTGGGTATCCGCCCCGGCGAGGCTGGCGGAGGATATCGTGCCATAAGCAATGCGGGTGAAAATGGTGCGCAGGAGGTGCCGCATTATCATCTGCATATTCTTGCAGGTCGACCCCTGGGACGGATGCTAAACCCAGCCTGAAACGCCACGGCACAGCCCGCCCCGCGCGACTTTGCCGACCGGGGCCTCCGGCGGGAGTATTTTGGCCAAACAAAAACGCGGGCTTTTTTTTGGTAGAAATACTCCCCGCGCGGAGCGCATTCAGGAATGCGAGGTCAGCGCCACGAAAACCTCTTCCAGCCCCGGCTGCTCAGAGGCAACGTCACGGATACGCAGGCCGCTGGCGCGGATGGCGTCCAGCACCGCCTCGGCCCCGGTCTCAGAGCGTCGATAGTTGAAGGCCAGCCGCCCGTCTGGGCGGGCCTCCATGCTGACGCCATCCGGCAGCGGGATGGATACGGGCACCGGGCCTTCGGGTTCGACGACCAGCGCCTTGCCATCCATCCGCGCCAGCAGGCGGCGGGTGGTATCGCGCACAATCAGCGTGCCTTTGTCGATGATGGCGATTTCGTCGCACATCGCCTCGGCCTCTTCTAGGTAGTGGGTGGTCAGGATGATGGTCATACCCTGTTGGTTCAGCTTGCGCACATTGGCCCAAAGCATGGTGCGCAGTTCAATATCGACCCCGGCGGTGGGCTCATCCAACACCAGAATTTGCGGTCGGTGCACCAATGCCTTGGCCAGCAGCAACCGACGTTTCATCCCGCCCGACAGCGCGCGGGCATAGGCCTCGGACTGCGATGAAAGGCCGACAAGATCCAAAATCTCGTCCGTCCAGCGTTCGGATTTTGGCACACCATAAAGCCCGGCCTGCATTTCAAGCGCGGCGCGCGGGGTAAAGAACGGGTCCATGTTCAGCTCTTGTGGCATGACCCCGATGGCCGCGCGGCTTTGGCGGGGGTTCACGTCCTGATCGAAGCCCCAGATCGTCACCCGCCCTGCCGTTTTACGCACCAGCCCGGCCATGATGTTGATCAGCGTGGATTTGCCCGCGCCATTTGGTCCCAAAAGCCCAAAGATCGACCCGGCGGGTATGGCCAGATCGACACCTTTCAGCGCCTCTTTGGGTGCTTGCCGCCCACTCGCCGCATAGGTCTTGCGCAGACCTTCAATGTTGATCGCTTGCCGTTCCACCTTGCCCACCCGCGTCCAATCGCTATCATGCGCCTGACTTAAAGCGCGGATTGCGCGCCACCACAAGCAAGCCCGGAGATTGCCATGACCATAACCGCCCCAGAAACCCAGATCGTCACCAGCTGGAAGGTGGCCTGCGATGGCGGCGAAGGGGCGCTGGGGCATCCGCGCGTCTGGCTTACAATCCCTCGGGATACCGGCTTTATAGAATGTGGCTATTGCGACAAGCGCTTTGAGATCGACCGCGAGCATGCGCACGGCGATCACTGATCAATCTGCCGGTTTGGCACCGCAATACCCCCGCGCCCGGCAGGGATAACGCCTGAGGGAGGGCGAGACATGAGCTTTGGCAAAGGGTGCCATCTGCACCTGATCGACGGTTCGGCCTTCATCTTTCGGGCCTATCACGCGCTGCCGCCGCTGACGCGCAAATCCGATGGTTTGCCGATTGGCGCCGTGGCGGGTTTTGCCAATATGATCTTCAAATATATCGGGGATGCAAAGGGAGACGATGCGCCCACCCATGCGGCGGTGATTTTTGATCACAGCTCCAAAACCTTTCGCAACGATATCTACCCCGCCTACAAGGCCAACCGCCCCGACCTGCCCGAGGATCTGCGGCCTCAATTCCCGCTGACCCGCGATGCCACCCGCGCCTTCAATATCGCCAGTGTCGAGGTTGAGGATTACGAGGCGGATGACATCATCGCCACGCTGTCGCGCCAGGCGCGCGAGGCGGGGGGGCGGGTCACGATCATCTCGTCCGACAAGGATTTGATGCAGTTGGTTGGCGGCGGCGTCGAGATGCTGGACGCGATGAAGAATCTGCGGATTGGCCCGGACCAAGTGGTGGAAAAATTTGGTGTCGGCCCGGATCGGGTGGTGGATGTGCAGGCGCTGGCGGGCGATTCGGTTGACAATGTGCCGGGCGCGCCGGGGATCGGGATCAAGACCGCCGCTTTGCTGATCAACGAATATGGCGACCTTGATACGCTTTTGGCGCGCGCGGAAGAGATCAAGCAGCCCAAACGCCGCGCGGCCCTGATTGACAACGAGGAACAAATTCGCGTTTCGCGCCGGTTGGTGCAGTTGGACGCCGAAACGCCGCTGGATTTCACGCTGAGCGATCTGGAGGTGAAAGAGCCCGACCCCGCTGTGCTGATGGAATTTCTGAACCTGATGGAATTTCGCACCCTGACCAAACGGGTGGCCGATAAATTCGGCGCCGAAATTCCTCTTGATGCGCCAAAGCCGGTTGTCGAAGGGGCCGCCGCTCAGCCCGTGGCCGTGCCTTTTGATGCCGCCGCCTATGTCTGCATCCGCGATGCGGCCACGCTGACTGAATGGCTTGATTGCGCGCGCGCGCGTGGCTGGGTTGCGGTCGACACCGAAACCACCAGCCTGGATGAGATGAAGGCCGAACTGGTCGGTGTGTCGCTGTGCGTTGAGGCCGGGCGCGCCGCCTATTTGCCGCTGGGCCACACTTTGGGTGGCGACGATCTGTTTGGCGCATCGGAAAAGGCGCCGGGGCAGATGCCCCTGGAGGAGGCGCTGGCGCTGCTCAAACCCGTGCTAGAGGACGACAGCATCCTTAAAATCGGGCAAAACATGAAGTATGACTTCAAGATATTCGCCCGCCACGGTATTCGCGTGGGGCCGTTCGATGACACGATGCTGATGTCATACGCGATGCATGCGGGTCTGCATGGTCACGGAATGGACGCGCTGAGCGACAAATATCTGGCGCACCCGACGATTCCGATCAAATCCCTGCTGGGAGGCGGAAAATCCGCAATCACCTTTGACAAGGTGCCGGTTGATGAGGCGGTGAAATACGCCGCCGAGGATGCGGACGTAACCTTGCGGCTGTGGCAACGGTTCAAGCCGCAATTGCACCGCGCGCAGGTCACAACGGTTTATGAAACGCTTGAGCGGCCCCTGGTGCCGGTTCTGGCCGATATGGAAATGGCGGGTGTGCGGGTGGATGCGGCCACGCTGTCGCGTATGTCCAACGTTTTTGCGCAGCGTATGGCAGCGCTGGAGGCCGAGATCCATGACTTGGCCGGACAGACCTTCAACGTCGGCAGCCCCAAGCAGTTGGGCGAGATCCTGTTTGACAAGATGTCCTTGCCCGGTGGCGAAAAGGGCAAGACCGGCGCTTATGCAACCGGCGCCGATGTGTTGGAGGATCTGGCGGCCGAGGGGCACGATCTGCCCGCCCGTGTGCTGGATTGGCGCCAGCTTTCCAAGTTGAAATCAACCTATACCGATGCGCTGCAAACCCATGTGAACGCGCAAACCGGGCGGGTTCATACCTCGTATTCGATCGCGGGGGCCAACACCGGGCGGCTGGCCTCGACCGACCCGAACCTGCAAAACATCCCTGTGCGATCAGACGAAGGGCGCCGGATCCGCGAGGCGTTTGTAGCGGGGCCGGGGATGAAGATTGTCAGCCTTGACTATAGTCAGATTGAGCTGCGGATATTGGCCCATGTCGCGGATATTCCGGCGTTGAAACAGGCGTTCCGCGACGGGGTGGACATTCACGCGATGACGGCATCCGAGATGTTCAACGTGCCGCTGGATGAGATGACGCCCGAGGTTCGCCGTCAGGCGAAGGCGATCAACTTTGGCGTGATCTATGGGATTTCGGGCTTTGGCCTGGCGCGCAACCTGCGCATCCCGCGCGCCGAAGCGCAGGGATTTATCGACCGTTACTTTGAACGTTTCCCCGGTATCCGCGGCTATATGGACAACACCATCGCGTTTGCCAAAGACCACGGCTATGTGCAAACCCTGTTTGGCCGCAAGATCAACACCCCTGAGATCAACGCCAAAGGCCCCGGTGCGGGCTTTGCCAAACGCGCCGCGATCAATGCCCCGATCCAGGGGGCGGCGGCTGATATCATCCGCCGCGCCATGGTGCGGATGCCTGCCGCCATTATTGATCTGCCCGCACGAATGCTGCTTCAGGTGCATGACGAGTTGATCTTTGAGGTGGAAGAGGGCGCCGTGGCCGATCTGACCGCCGCCGCCCGCGAGGTGATGGAAAACGCGGCCACCCCGGCAGTGCATCTGACGGTGCCGTTGGTGGTTGATGCGGGGGCAGGTGACAATTGGGCAGAGGCGCACTAGGGTGCCAGGGCAGGAGCCTCCGGCGGGAGTATTTGGGCCAAACAAAAGCTGCTTTCGGATAGGCTGATGAAACGCTGGAGGGCGGAGTGCACGATCTGGCAAAGGTAATTCATGCCACATGACCATCATCACCCTGGCCACACGTCGGCGCATCGCCATACGCATGGGCTGAGTGCGGCATCGGGGGACCGGCGGGTCGCCTTTGCGGTGGCGGTCAATATCGCGCTGACGGTGGCGCAGATCATTGGCGGGCTGATTGCCGGGTCAATGGCGTTGATTGCGGATGGGGTTCATAACTTTTCCGACGCGATGTCGCTGGTGCTGGCCTTTGGCGCGCGCAAATTGGCGCGGCGCGGGGCCGATGCGCGGATGAGTTATGGGTGGGCGCGGGCCGAGATTGTGGCGGCGTTGATCAATTATGTGACGCTGGTGATCATTTCCCTTTGGCTTGCCGTGGAGGCGATTGGCCGCCTGGCCAGCCCGCCTGAGGTTGCGGGCTGGATCGTGGTCTGGCTGGCGGGGTTGGCGTTGGCGATTGATCTGGCGACCGCCGCGCTGACTTGGCGGCTGTCAAAGGACAGCATGAATATACGGGCGGCGTTTTTGCATAATCTGGCCGATGCCGGGGCCTCGGTGGCGGTGATTGTCGGCGGCGCGTTGATCCTGCTTTACGATTGGCGTTTGGTTGATCCGCTGCTGACGCTGGGGATTTCGGCGTTCATCCTGTGGCATGTGGCCGCCGAGTTGATGCCGGTATTGCGGATTTTGATGCTGGGGGCGCCGGACGGCCTGACCGCGGCGTCGGTTGAGGCGTGTATTCTTGGCGTTCGGGGTGTAGAGGGGGTTCACCACCTGCACCTGTGGCAGATTGATGAGGCGCGAAATGCGGTTTCCGCGCATCTGGTGCTGGCTGAGGGGGCTGACTTTGCCGAGGCAATCCGCGCGGCCAAAACCGTGCTGGCCGAGGAGTTGGGCCTGACCCACGCGACCTTTGAGGTGGAGACCCGCGCCGGCGGTTGCGCCGATCAGACGGCAATCGGTTAGGGCTATTCGCGCCAGTGATCTTCTACCCATGACGTGGGCCTTATGAAATGGCGCAGGTAGCGCCAGGCCGAGCCTTGGGCGTGATTGCGCTGCCGCACGCCTTTGATGTGCTGCCACAGGCTGATGCCTTCGCGGCCGTGCCAGCCGCCACGGATCGCGTGTTCAGGGTGTAGTCCACCCGGAAAGATGACGATCTTGCAGCCTTTGGGCAGGCGCGGCGTCAAGAACCAGTTCAGCGGAAAGCCGTGCATGCATTGATAGCGAAAATGACGCACCCAGGCCTTGGGGAACAGGTCAATGCCACCGGGGGCGTTGCGGGTTACGAAACGCTGCTCAAAACGGTATTCATCAGCCACTGCCTGCGGGTCGGCGCGGAATTTTTCCTGAAGCGGCAGAAGTTTACCCACCGGAAACCGAAAGACCGAGGTTTGCCCAAGGCGTTCAAACGGTTTGGCGGGGTTGCGCGCCAAAACCACCTGATCGGGGTCGCCAAAAGTGAAGAAATCGTCAAGGTTGCCGGTAATGACCAGATCCAGATCCAGGAACAGGACTGGCCCGGTCAGGGTGCCAAGGGTTGGCCCCCAAAGACGGGCCTTGGGCCAGATGCCCTTGGTGTTGACTGGCATTGTCACGTCAAGCGGCGGAAGGGGTTGGCAGTCAATCTCGGGGCGCAGGCCATCGGCGTTATCGGTAAAACAGGTAAAGCTGAACGGTGGGGTGATATTGCGCGCAACCATCGCATAGAGCCGATTGATGAAGCGGGGGCCGTATTTCGTGCCCCAGTTGATGCAGATGATCTGCTTTTTCACCCAAGCTACCCCTTTTATGCCTTCGCCTCTGTTAGCCAGCCCAGGCCCTCTTTGGTGGTGCGGGCGGGGTTGTATTCTGCGCTGACAAAACCTGTGTAGCCGCCCGCGTCAAGACATTTGAAAAAGGCGGGGTAGTCAATATCGCCGCCACTGGGTTCGTGCCGCCCCGGCGCGCCTGCGATCTGGACATGGGTGGCGCGCGCCCGGTGTTTTTGCCAGGCTTCGGCGGCGCTGCCGGTCAGCATCTGCGCGTGATAGGCGTCAAATTGCAGGCCGAGGTTGGGGGCCGCGACCTCATCCAGTATCTCGGCGGCAAGGTCGAAATCCGACAGGAAGTAGCCGGGCATGTCGACCGGGTTCAGCGGCTCGATCGTCAGGTTGCGCGTTGGGGCGCGTTGTGCCGCCCAACGCAGGTTTTTTACATAGGTGGCACGGGCCACCGCCCCGCTGGCGCGCCCGGACATGATGTGGATGTGGTGGGGGTTCAGCACATCGGCAAAGCGCAACGCGCGTTCAAAATCGTGGCGAAAGCGGGTTTCTGCGCCCGGAACGGCGGCAAAACCCCGGTCACCCGCGGCCCAGTTGGGGGGCGGCACGTTCAGCAGCACAAAGGTCAGGCCATTCTCAACCAGTCTGGCGCGCATTTCCTGTGCGGAGAACTCGTAGGGAAACAGCACCTCGACCGCATCGAACCCGGCCTCTTTCGCAGCCTTGAAACGCGCCATGAAGGGGTGTTCGGTGAACAGGAAGGTCAGGTTTGCGGCGAACCTTGGCATCAAGGCAGCTCGGTCATGGGGATGATCGGAAAGAAGGTGCCGGCGGACCAAAGGCCCAGCCAATCCTCGCCCTGATGGGGGGCGTGGCTGGCGATGTCGATCAGGCGGTAAAAAGTCTTGCGGTCAATCCGGGCTTCCAGCCCGCGGCGAATATGGACATAGGGGCTGGGTTCGCCGGTAGCGTCGCGGGTGACGCGCAGCGGATTATCGGCGCTGGCGGTGACGGTGTCGCCCACATTGGTGGTGAAGGTCAGGGTCTGCGTCGGGCCTGCGCCCGTAGCCTCGGCATCGACGGCGATGAAGGGCACATCGGCCACGCGGATGCCGACCTTTTCCACCGGGGTGACCAGAAAGTAGCTATCCCCCTCGCGTTTGAGGATCGAGGCGAAGAGCCGCACCAATGGTTGCCGCCCGATGGGTGTGCCAAGATAGAACCATGTCCCGTCACGACGAATTTCCATATCGAGGTCGCCGCAAAACGCTGGATTCCACAAATGCACGGGGGGCGGGCCCTTCTTGGTTGCGGCCGTCGCGGCGGCTGCCAGCCCCTCGGCCGAGGGCTTCACGTTCTTTTGTGGGGGGGGTGTTTGTGCCATTGGGTCTTTGCCATTGGTGATCGTGGGGTTATCTGCTTTGACTGTAGTATAGCGAAGATGGAGCCGTTGTCATGACCGAGCCTGCCGAATTGATTGCTGAGATTGAACGCCTTGGTGAAAAGCTGGCGGCGGCGCGGGCGTCCATTGACCGGCGCTTTATCGGGCAAGAGCGGGTGGTAGAGCTGGTTTTGGCCGCGCTTTTGTCAGGTGGGCATGGGCTTTTGGTGGGGCTGCCCGGTCTGGGCAAGACGATGCTGGTGGATACGCTGGCCACGGTGATGGGCCTCAAATCCAGCCGGATCCAGTTTACGCCCGACCTGATGCCCGCCGATATTCTGGGGTCCGAGGTGCTGGAAACGTCGGCTGACGGCAGCCGCGCCTTTCGATTCATCGAAGGGCCGGTGTTTTGCCAGCTGCTGATGGCCGATGAGATCAACCGCGCCAGCCCGCGCACCCAGTCGGCGCTGCTGCAAGCGATGCAGGAACGCGAGGTGACGGTGGCGGGCGTGCACAGGCCGCTTGGTCAGCCCTTTCATGTGCTGGCGACCCAGAACCCGATCGAGCAGGAAGGCACCTACCCGCTGCCCGAAGCGCAGTTGGACCGGTTCCTTGTTCAGATCGACGTCGATTATCCGACCCGCGCGACCGAGCGTGACATTTTGCTGGCCACCACGGGCGCCGAAATCAGCACCGCGCATCAGGTGTTCACTGCAGATGAGCTGATTGCGGCGCAGGCGCTGGTGCGGCGAATGCCGGTGGGCGATGCGGTGGTTGAGCTGATTTTGGATCTGGTGCGCGCCTGCCGCCCCGGCGAACCCGAGACGCTGGCAACCGTGCAAGACGCCGTTGCCTGGGGGCCGGGGCCGCGGGCGGCGCAGGCCTTGATGCTGATGGCCCGGGCGCGGGCGCTGCTTCAGGGGCGGTTTGCACCCTCGGCCGAGGATGTGCTGGCGCTGGCCCGCCCGGTGCTGACCCATCGGATGGCGCTGTCGTTCGCGGCACGGGCGCGGGGCGAAACGCTGGCCGGGGTCATTGCCCATGTCGCCGCCGAGGTCACCCAAGGCGAGGCTGCGGCGTGACCCAGCGGCCCGCCATCGACACGGCCCTAGCCCTTCGCCGCGAAGGCGAGGCGGCGGCCAGTAGCCTGCCGCCACTGCTGGTTGCGGCCGAGCATCTGGCATCGACCGTGCAGATGGGGGGGCATGGCCGTCGCCGTGCGGGCGCGGGGGCCGAGTTTTGGCAGTTCCGCCCCGCCCATGAGGGCGATGAGGCGCGTCTGATCGACTGGCGCCGCTCGGCGCGGTCGGATTTGCAGATCATCCGTGACCGGGAATGGCAGGCGGCGCAATCGGTGCATCTGTGGGTTGATGATGCGGCGTCGATGCAGTTTTCGGGGGCGAAGGCCCGGCCCGAAAAATCGGCCCGCGCGCGGCTGCTGGCGCTGGCGCTGGCGGTGCTGATGATCCGCGCTGGTGAACGGGTGGGGCTTGCGGGGCCATTGGCGCCCCCCCGCCCGGGCAAGGCGCAATTGATGCAACTGGCGGCGCTGCTTTCGGCGGAAGGCGCGGGCGCGGATTATGGTGTGCCCGAGGCATCGGCAATCATAGCGCGGTCGCGCGCGGTGTTCATGTCGGACTTCATGGGCGATCCGGGGCCGGTGCAATCGGCGTTGGGGGCGCTGGCTGACCGGGGTGTCAATGGCGTGATGCTGCAGGTTCTGGATCCGGTCGAGGAAGAGTTTCCCTTTGACGGGCGCACGATCTTTGAAAGCATCGGTGGCACGTTGCGCTATGAGACGCGACAGGCGGGCGATTTGCGAAGCCGTTACCGCGACCGTCTGGCGGAAAGGCGGGCGCTGCTGGCGTCGCTTGCCCGGTCGGCGGGGTGGCAATTTTCGACCCATCACACGGGTGAATCCGCCCAAGCGGCGCTGCTATGGCTTTATGCCGCGCTGGAAAGGCGGCGCTGATGTGGGCGATTGGCCCCATTGGGTTTGCCTCGCCCCTGCTGTTGCTGGGGCTGATCGCGCTGCCGATCCTGTGGATATTGCTGCGTGCGGTGCCACCTGCGCCAATCCGGCGGCGGTTTCCGGGTGTGGCGCTGCTGCTGGGCCTGACCGATGAGGCGGTGCAGGCTGACCGCACGCCATGGTGGCTTTTGGCGCTACGGATCGCGGCGTTGGCGGCGGCGATTATCGGATTTGCCGGGCCAGTGCTGAACCCGGTGGTGCAGGTCAGCGGCATGGGGCCCCTGGTGATCTTGGAAGACGGCAGTTGGGCCTCGGCCCGCGACTGGCCGCGCCGGGTGGAAAGGATACGTCAGGCCCTGACCGAGGCGGCGCAGGCGGGCCGCCCCGTGGCCGTTCTGGCGCTGACCGATCTGCCCGCCGATCCCCCGGTTTTTGGCCCCGCCGACGCGGCCGAAGCCGCCTTGCCCGGCCTTGCCCCCAAACCGTGGGAGCCGATGGCGGCTGACCCCGGTCAGGTGCTGCCTGAGGGGCGGTTTGAAACGCTCTGGCTGTCGGATGGGGTGGCGCGGCCTTCGCGCGCACCGCTTTTGGCGGCGCTTGAGGCACGCGGGGCGGTGCGGATCTGGCAGCCCGGCAGCCCAGTGCTGGCCCTGGGTCCGGCGCGTTTTGCTGAGGGTGCGCTAAGGGTGCCGGTGCTGCGTGCAGGCCCCGCCGAAGCGGTTGAGGTGGTGGCGATGGGGCTTGATCCGAACGGCGTGGACCGCGACCTTGCCCGCGTCACCGTGCCCTTCGAGGGTGCCGATCAGGCCGAGGCGGTGTTTGACCTGCCGCCCGAACTGCGCAACCGCATCGCCCGGTTCGAACTGGCCGGAACCCGCACCGCCGGGGCCGTTTCGCTGACCGACGACGCCGTAAAACGCCGCAAGGTGGCGCTGATCGCGGGCAGTTCCGCGCGCGAGGGGTTGGAACTGCTGGCGCCCACGCATTACCTGCATCAGGCGCTGGCCCCCACCGCCGATATACTGGACGGCACGTTGGAAGATGTGCTGCTGGCCAAGCCCGATGTGGTCATTCTGGCCGATGTCGCAGAGGTGGCCGAGGCCGACCAACTGGCCGAATGGGTCGAGGAAGGCGGCGTGCTGATCCGCTTTGCCGGGCCCCGTCTGGCGGCGGCTGGCGCGGGCAACGATGCGCTCTTGCCGGTGCGGATCCGGGCCGGAGGCCGGTCTGTTGGCGGCCGGATGAGTTGGGGCGAGCCGCGCGGCCTCGCGCCCTTCCCCGATGGCTCGCCCTTCGCGGGGCTGGCTGTGCCCGAGGATGTGACGGTGCGCGCCCAGGTCTTGGCCGAACCCGCCCCGGAACTGGCCGACCGCACGATTGCCGCCCTGGCCGATGGCACGCCATTGGTCACGCGCGCCCGGCTGGGGCAGGGCTGGGTGGTGCTGTTTCATGTGACCGCCAATGCGGAATGGTCGTCGCTGCCCCTGTCGGGGCTGTTCGTGCAGATGCTGGAGCGGCTTTCCGTTGCCACGCGGCCCGCCGAAACGGGGGGCAAGGATCTGGCGGGGGTTACCTGGGTGCCCGAACGGCTGCTGACCGCGCAAGGCGCGCTGACCGACGCGGGTGAGGCGGCGGGCGTGGCTGGTGACGATCTGGCCAAGGCGCAACTGGGCCCGAAACTGCTGCCGGGGATTTACGGCGCGGGCGAAAGGCGCGTGGCGCTGAACGTGATCGCGCCCGACCGGGTTTTGGCCCCTGCGGTCTGGCCCGCGACCGTCGAGGTCGAAGGGGTCGAGGTGCCACGCGAAACCCCGCTGAAGGGCGCGCTGTTGGCGGCGGCGCTGCTGGCGCTGCTGGTTGATATTCTGGCCTCGCTTGCCGTATCGGGGCGGCTTCGGGGCGCGCGCGCTGGTGTGGTGGTTCTGGCGCTGCTGGCGCTGACCCCGAGGGCGCAGGCCGAAATGCCCGAGGCACGCGCGATCGAGGCGGCGTCAAACGTGGTGCTGGCCCATGTCATCACCGGCAACGCCGAGGTGGACCGGATCGCTGAGGCGGGGCTGCGCGGCCTGTCGGATGTGTTGTTCCGGCGCACGACGGTTGAACCATCAGTGCCCATGGCGGTGGATCTGGAAAGCGATGATCTGGCGCTTTTCACCTTTCTCTATTGGCCGGTGACGCCGGATCAACCCGCACCATCGCCCACCGCCTATGCGCGGCTCAACCGGTATCTGCGGTCGGGCGGTATGATCCTGTTTGACACGCGCGACGCCGATATCGCAGGCTTTGGCGCGGCCACGGAAACCGGGCGCCGGTTGCAGGCGCTGGCCGCACCGC
>NZ_JBLJBV010000055.1:0-9129 GCF_047638075.1 Phaeovulum sp. | reverse complement strand
ATTTACCATCGGATCGATCCCGAAATCAGACCGCCGCCGCCGGAGGCTTACGCTTTGCATGCGCCGCCGGGTAACAGACGGCGTCTACCTTCAAGCCCGGAAAGATGAAAACATCGAAAGTATGCTGGTGATCATCCATTGCCCGGCTGGCGATTGCGCAGCAATCTGCGACGAGGGGGCGCGACACCGGAGGGCAAGAAAGAACAGATCGGCTTTCAGGTCCACCAGTGGGAGAGCGCACAGAGTTGGCATGAGTTGCTGAGCGATAACAAGCGGCGCGGGTTGTCGGCTCCACCGGAAATAGCGATGCTCGCATTCTTTGACTTCCCGGCGAAACATTGGGGCCATTTGCGCAGACCGAACCCGCCTCACGGCGATTGCAGGCAATCGCCGTGAGGCCAGCGGATTGAAAGCATATTTGCTACTGTTCGGCACCGAATGGTGCGCACCAAAGGCGCACTGTCACAAAAGACCACAAAGCTGATGGTTCTCAGCCTCATTCGGGACGCATCAAAGAAATGGCTGCGTCTCAGGGGTAAAAACAGTTGCCAAAAGTCATCGAAGGACTCAAATTCAACGACGGTGTCGAAGTGACCGACGACACCGAAAACCGCGCCGCCCGATGATGCGCGACACCCATATTTAAGTATAGCTCCGCAGAAATAGTTGCGAGGCACTGTGAATATGACGCCGATGGGTTAAGAGATACCCGCAACAGGCTGGTTTTAGAGGCCAATTCCAGTTTGCCGCAGCCGGGCCCGGAGGGTGCGGACAGGCGGCGTTGACGACGCCACGTCGCATTTTGGGTTATTGCCACATCCCCCCAGGAAACCTTATCAGCTATCAACGCGTGCCGTGGAAGGATCCAGATGAGCCGACCTGCCAATCATTTTTCCCTTGTAGCCGATATCGGGGGCACAAATACCCGCGTGGGGTTATCTGCGGGGGGGCGGCTTTTGCCCGAGACGATCCGCCGCTATGCCAATGCGCATTACGGCGCATTGGATGCGGTGCTGGGGGCCTTTATGGCGCCCCTCGATGGTGTGGATTGCGCAAGCATCTGTGTTGCCGTGGCCGGCCCAGTGCGCGATGGCGTGGCCACGTTGACCAACCTTGACTGGACTATAGATCCTGAAGGCCTCGCCGCCGCCACGGGTGCCAAAAAGATAGCCGTATTGAATGACTTGCAAGCTCATGGTCATGCATTGGGGCATCTTCACCCCGGCGCACTTCGACCGATTTTGACGGGTCATGACGCCTCCGGCAATGGTGCCGGCCAACTGGTAATAGGGGTCGGCACCGGTTTTAACGCAGCCCCCGTACACAACCATCCGCGCGGGCAGATCGTGGTTGCGTCTGAATGCGGCCACGCAAGCCTGCCGATCCGAACGGAAACGGATCTGAAATTGCTTCAATTCATCGACGGCAACACTGGCTTTCCCGCGATTGAGGATGTTTTGTCAGGGCGGGGGTTGGAACAGGTTTACGCTTGGGTAACCTCGATTGCGGGCGCAGAAGAAAAACGCCCCGCCGCCGCGATCATGGCCGCGATGGCGGCGCGCGACCCACTGGCCTTATCGGCCGGTCAGGTTTTCGGCCGGTTACTGGGCGTCGTGGTGGGCGATCTGGCGTTGATTCACTTACCGTTGGGCGGGATCTATCTGTGTGGCGGTGTCGCGCGCGCCATCAGCCCATTTCTGGGCGAGTTCGGCTTTGCCAGGGCGTTTTACGACAAGGGCCGCTTTTGTGACTTCATGCAGCGCTACTCCATTTTCGTGATCGAGGATGACTTTGCCGCGCTGACAGGCTGCGCGGTTTATCTGCAAAATCAAATCTGTGCCGAGAAATCTGAAGGCACGTCAAACCTATCTTAACCTGAAGGCCATAATCCTCGTTCCATAGTCGACAGGAAAGGGATTGACTGTGGGCCTTTCAATTTTGACCCGAGACACTGCGCCATGACGGGGCTGGTGCTTGAACCGCGTTTGGATTTGTCGACCGTAGGGGCGCTTGCGGCATCCCTCTTGGCGCACGCGGGTGCGGATCTTTTGCTGGATGCCGGTAAGGTCACCCATCTTGGCGGGTTAGGGCTTCAGGTCTTGCTGGCGGCAGCAGACGAATGGCGAAACGCGGGTCACAGGTTTGTTATTTCCCCACGTTCCACCGCATTTGATGAGGCGCTGATCCTGTTTGGCGTGGATATTGACGCGCTGCAAACCGAGGGCACGACATGAGCCTGACCATTCTGGCGGTCGATGACAGCCCGACCATTCGTAACCTGCTACAGCATACGCTGATGGCGGCCGGGTTTACCCTGCATTTGGCCGAAGATGGCCTGCAAGGGCTTGAAATGCTTTCCGATATTGCCCCAGATGCGATCATCTCAGACATCAACATGCCGCGCCTGGATGGTTTTGGCTTTATCGAGGCCGTACGCCGGTTGGATCGGCACCGTGCGACGCCCATACTCGTCTTGACCACCGAATCTGCAGTCGCGTTGAAGACACGGGCCCGCACTGCGGGGGCTACAGGCTGGATCATAAAGCCTTTTGATCCGTTAAAGCTGATCAAGGCATTGCAAATGGTCGCAGGATAAGAGGGGCATGATGACACATGATCCAATGGCAGGTATCCGCGCGTCATTCTTTGTGGAATGCGAGGAGTTGCTTGAAAACCTGCAAGATTCCCTCGCCATCCTTGACCGGGGCGAAGATGATGGTGAAACGGTCAACATCATGTTCCGTGCTGTCCATTCGATCAAGGGCGGTGCCGGGGCTTTCGGTCTTTCGCCATTGGTCGCGTTTGCGCACCGCTATGAGACAGTGTTGGATGAACTGCGCGCCGGGCGGCTGAAAGTCTGTCATGATGTGGTAAGGTTATTCTTTCACGCGGCAGATCTTTTGCACGATCAGGTCTGCGTTGCACGCGATGGCGGCACGGAGCCGGCAGGCAGCGAAGACTGCCTTCGTGATTTGGAAGCCCTGATTGAGAATGCACCGGCATCAGAACCCGATCTTACCGATTTTCAACCGATGAAACTGGCCCTGAGCTTCGATTTTAATCCCGATATTCCGCCCGCTTTCTGGAAGGTCATTTTCACCCCCCTGCCCGCACTTTACCAATCTGGAAACGAGCCACTGTATCTACTGCGCACCCTCTCCTCTCTGGGGGATGCGGTGATCGCGTGTGATCTTGGATCCTTGGCCCCGCTAAGCGAGATGGACCCCGAAAACACCTATCTGACCTGGACGGTTCACCTGAAGGGCCAGATGACCAAAGCAGATATTCTGGAAGTTTTCGATTTTGTCGAAGATGTCTGCCAAATTGAGATCATTGACGCGGAAACCGGCGAGCGTGACCCTGAAAATGGTGCAAAAACCCGGCCGCAAGATGCCGCCGCCATCGCCCTTCCCGGCAATCTGGCCCTGACAACCCCTTCGCCTCCGGCCCAGGCCCCCCCTTTGGCGCTGCAAGCCCCATCACCGCGAGAGCCGGTTGCAGCAACGGTCCGGGTCGACCTCAACCGGATCGACCGTCTGGTCAACCTTGTGGGCGAGCTGGTTATCAATCAGGCAATGTTGGCCCAGAATATAGCCGAGGCGCACCTGCCGCCCAATTCCAAGATCATGACCGAGCTCGAATCCTTCATGGTGCTGACCCGCGATATTCAGGACAGCGTGATGATGATCCGCGCGCAACCAGTCAAGCCTCTGTTTCAACGCATGGCCCGGATCGTGCGTGAGGCGTCGGCAAGCATCGGTAAAGAGGTGCGTTTGAAATGCGATGGAGAAGCAACCGAAGTCGACCGGACTGTCATCGAGCGCCTTGCAGACCCGCTTACCCATATGATCCGGAACGCCCTGGACCATGGCCTTGAAATGCCCGATGACCGTGAGGCAGTCGGCAAGCCCCGTGAAGGCGTTATCACTCTTTCGGCCCAACATCGCGCCGGCCGGGTCGTAATCGAGGTCAGCGACGACGGCGCGGGGATCGACCGCCCCAAAGTGCGGAAAATTGCGATCACCAAGGGGTTGATCCCGGCAGATCTGCCCCTGGAAGATGGTGACATAGATAACTTGCTGTTTATGCCCGGTTTTTCGACAACTTCGACGGTTTCCGCCCTCTCTGGCCGGGGGGTCGGAATGGATGTGGTGCGCAGTGCAATCCAGGCACTTGGGGGGCGGATCACGATCACCTCCGATGTCGGGTCAGGAACAACGTTCTCTATATCGTTGCCGCTGACGCTGGCGGTGCTTGACGGAATGATTGTCACCGTCGCTGGGGAAACGCTTGTAGTGCCATTATCCAGCATCCTGGAAACAGTGGCACTGAAACAAAGCGATATTCGCACAATCGGAACAAAAACCAGTGTCATTCACCTTCGTGGTGCATTTGTGCCGATTTACGATCTGGGGGTCGAACTTGGCTATCGGGAAACAAAGGCCTGTTATGATGGCGGTATCATCTTGCTGACATCACACGACGATGGCCGAAAATTCGCGTTAATCGTGGATACGATCCACGACCAGCGCCAAGTCGTGATCAAGGGGCTTCACCAAAGCTATGGCCATATTCCCGGTATTGCTGCCGCAACAATTTTAGGGAACGGCCAGATCGCCCTGATTTTGGATCCAGTCGATCTTGTTGAAAACGCTGCCAGCCGCACGAGTGCCGCTGTCTACACCCTTGCAGGATGATCGCCATGACCCCCGAAACCAACGCGCAACCGAATTCAGAAATAGAACTGCTGTCATTTCGGCTGGCCGACCAGGAATATAGCGTCGACATCATGCATGTCCGCGAAATTCGTGGCTGGACCCGCGCAACGCCGTTGCCGCACGCACCCGCCCATGTGCGCGGCGTGATCAATCTGCGCGGGTCAGTGCTGACCGTGATTGATCTTTCAACCCGGCTGGGCCTGGCCCCCGCTGCACGCGATGCCCGCAATGTCATCATCGTCGTGCAAGTTGGTAGCCAAACTGCGGGTCTTTTGGTTGATGCGGTGTCAGATATTCTTGCCCTGCCCCGTCATATGTTACAAGAACCGCCCGGACTTGCCGGCGACAGCGCCCACAGCTTTATTGAGGCTTTGACCATCGTCGAGGATCGGATGATCCGGGTTCTCAACCTGAACGCGGTGTTGCCCAAAGGGGGGTCAGTGGCAGCATGAACACGCATCCCCTTCTTTCTGGTATTATCGAAGCGCCAACCACATCTGAACTGGCTTCAATTGCAACAATCATGCGCGAGGCTGCAGGCGTTATCATCGGCCCTACCAAAGGCGCCATGGTGCAATCACGATTGGCCAAGCGCCTTCGCGCGTTGAAATTAGGCAATTATCGCGCCTATATTGCCTTGCTGAACTCGATCGAAGGTGAGACTGAAAAGCGTCAGATGGTTTCGGCATTGACGACCAACGTGACCCATTTTTTTCGTGAGAACCATCATTTTGATCAGCTTCGCCATTCGACGCTGCCGCCCCTGATTGCCCGCGCCAAGGCGGGTGGGCGGGTTCGGCTCTGGTCTGCTGGGTGCTCAAACGGCCCCGAGGCATATTCGATTGCGATGGTTATGGCGGATTTGCTACCCGAGATCGCAAGATACGATGTGCGAATTTTGGCCACCGACATAGATCAGGCCGTGGTAGCTCGCGCTCGCGCGGCGACATATGATATCGCGACAGCGAATGGAATTCCGCCCTGTTTTCGCAACCGTTTTACCGAACCATGTGAAACAGGGGTGCGCATCGCTTCTGATCTGCGCAACCTCATTACATTTCAGGAACTCAATTTGCATGCACCATGGCCTATCAGAGGCCAATTTGACGTTATCTTTTGCAGAAACGTGGTGATCTATTTTGATCATCAGGCGCAAAACAGTCTTTGGCGCCGGTTCGAATCGCTTTTAGCTCCCGGAGGGTGGCTTTTTGTCGGCCATTCGGAGCGGGTTTCCATCCAACAAGGTTCACGATTGGTAACGGCAGGGATCACATCCTACCGCCTGGCCGAACGCGACCCACTACCAGAAGAGAATGTATGGCGTTAAGAGATCAAATACGCGCTATGGTTGTAGATGACATGTCAACCAGCCGGGGGCTTATCACTCAGGCGCTGGATTCAATGGGCGTTCGACAGGTAAGCTATGCATCGAACGGCCCAGAGGCGCTTGCCATGATGGCGAAAAACCCGGCGCATCTGGTCCTGTCCGATTACAATATGCCGGGTATGGATGGGCTACAACTTTTACAGGCCTTAAGAACAAACCCCAAGACCAAGGGGACCGGTTTCATCCTGATCAGCGGGCGCCCCAACCAGGATATTATCGACTCCGGGCGGCGGCTTGGTATGAATAACTTTTTGAAAAAACCGTTCACCCCCCCAGATTTGCGCGCGTGCATTGAGGCCGTGGTGGGGCGGCTATGAATACCCCTTACCCCAATTCGCAGGCTTCGTCCGATAGTGATCTGTTGCTTGATGTTCTGGTCGAACGTATCGCAAAAGAACTGAACGTACTCGCCCGGCATCTGACATATGTGCAGACAGTTCTGGCACAATGTCAGCTGCCCAACGAAACGGAGCCCGAGGTTATTGAAGGTTTGCAAGGCATTGATCGCGTTACCCAATCATTAGAAGATTTGGCACGTTTGATGGATTGCATTTCAAATCAGCTTCCCGTTGGCATCAAAGCCGATCCCGCCCAAATTTTCACGACGCTGCGCCTGAGGGATCTAATCGCCAATCTGGATCAAACATCAGACACGACACCCACCACGAACGAGCCGACCGGAAATATACAGTGGTTTTGACTGATGTTTTTTTGAAATTGATACGGTCGCCTGGCCTGCAATAGGAGCTATGCTCGAAAGTTGGTGACGGCGTGATTAGGCGGCCTTTTGAAGTTGCTTGATCCCATCCCTAAATTCAATCCCCTGGATGATCTCAGGCATGCGGTTCGCGCCGTCAAGTTTGCGCCATTTGGTCTGGGCTGACATCATCAGCTTGAACGCCGTGGCAAGGCCCGTTTTGCGGCTGGGTCATCCTTTGGTTTTGCCGGTGCGATGCCGAACCGTGGCGAAGGTGCGCTCATTGGGTTGGTGGTTCGGATGTGTTTCCAATGCTCAGCAGGAAAATCATAGAATGCCAGCAGCACGTCGCGGTCTTTGGTCAATTTGGCGACGGCCTTGTCGTATTTTACACCATATGTCGCGACAAAATAGTCGAATGCAGCGTCAGCGTCGACACGGGTTTCAGCCTGCCAGCCTCTCGGGACATTGCTGCGCAATGCCCTGTCGGCCAATGGATGTCGTGCAGGTGGCACTTTGCCTTATCCTGAACCGATTTCGGCATCGCGTTCAGCACATTGCCCGTTTTGTGGAACCAGCAGCACTGTTCTTTTGTCGAACCAAAGACCTCGCGCAGGGCATTCCAGAAGCCCAAGGCACCATCCGTTGCCAGGCAATCGCTGCCTGCAGCGATGAGAGGGGCCAATGGCAAGGTCAGGCGCGTGGGTGAGCCCGCGTCGTTGCAAATCAAGGAGCAATTCGCGCCAGCTTTGGGGGCTTTCGCGGTAGCCGTCGGCCAAACCGATGATCTCTTTGCGGCGCCACTCATCTGTCACCGGCAGTGGTTTGCATGCAAACAACGAGAGGCGCTCCGATCAGAACGAGAACGCATTGTTTTTCCTCGGCCATTCGGGGCCTGAAATAGACGCCGTCTGTTACCCGGCAGGCGCATGCAAGGCATGCTGCCGAGAGGGCGCCCAGATGTAGACGAAGCGACGCGCGCTCAGATCGCGCCGTTGCCAACGGTCATACTCATCGCACCAAACGGCTTTGAGCCGCGATAGCGTGCTTGAAGAAAGTCCTGCGGCATTGGGGCCGAGCAATGCGGCGAGCGCTTCGTGAAAGTCGCCGGTGCAAATACCTTTGAGGTAAAGCCAGGGCAGAAGGTCCTTGATAGATTTGGCTTTGCGCACCCTCTCATCGCTTCAAGAAGCGATTGCCGGGCAACGGGTAGGGCGGTAGGATTGTCGAGGTGAACCGAACCTTCTCGACGTCGTCGCCCCGGTCCCTCACGCGGGGTACCTTGACTGGCACCGCCCCGATCCTCGTGATTACTTCGCGTTCTGGCAGGTGACCATGGCGCACCAGCCGCGCGCGGCCATCCTCGGTTTTGTCAGATGCATAGGCCTCCAGCAGAACAGCAAGTTCGGCCTCGACGGCTTGCTCAATCAACCGCTGCGCGCCGGATCGTAAAAGTTCCGTCAGTGGATCAGGCGAAAATCCCTGTGGATCGGGAAGCTGCGTAATGGTAGTTGTCGTCATGTGGCATATCCTTTTCTCAGATGAGAATTGCGGCGCGTGAACAACGCCATGATCTGCCGCCCCTCTGGGGCCATCACCAACTTTCAGATATATCTCTCCCTTCCCACAGCATCGCCAGTTGCGCCGAGGTCAGACGCACCGCGCCATCGCCGCGCGCAGGCCAAGGGAAGCGGCCCCTTTGCAGCACCTTTTAATAAAGGCAGAAGCCTTGCCCGTCCCAGTAGAGCAGCTTCAACCTGTTGCCGCGACGGCCACGGAACGCGAACACCGCACCACCGGTCGGCTTTTGGCGCAGATGATCCTGCGCGAGGGCGGCCAACCCCTCGATGCCCTTTCGCATGTCCGTCACGGCGAGCCTTGTAGCGCCATTGGTCCGAGCGACAATGGCGAGCGGCCAGATAGACGCGGACGCCGGTTCCCGGCCCGATCATGCCGCCTCCACCGCCCGGATCACTTGCGTCAGTGTGGTCGCGTCCAGGGACGGCTCGAAGCGCAGGCGGCGGCCATTCGCCAGCTGCAACTCGATCTGGGCAGAGCGGGTTGCTGCTACCGCCGTCGGCACCGCCGATTGCGCCCGCCGGTCCAACTCCACAGGCGGGAACAGCGTCTCCGGCAGGAACAGCGCCTCCGGCAAAGTCGAAAGCAGGCTCTTCTTCTTCCGCTCGTGCCGCCAAGCGTGGATCTGCTGCCGCGTCACATCACGCCGCTGCGCAACCTGCGTCACCGTCGCGCCGCCCACGCCGACCGACAAGACAATCTCGAGTATCCGTCTTGATCAAGCCGTTTTTTTCACCCAATTTCGGTCA
>NZ_JBLJBV010000054.1:0-21965 GCF_047638075.1 Phaeovulum sp. | reverse complement strand
GGAAATCCACTTACGAAACGCCCCGAACCTGGTCAAACAGACCGAACTACCTCTGTGGCAACCCTCGGACCCGTATTCGCCCCGCCGACAATCCCCCGATGGCTCAGTCGGATCTGGTGTTCAGGTCCTTTCGAAGCTTGTCAAAGTAGCGCACCCGCTTTGCAAGCTCTCGCTCAAATCCGCGCTCTACCGGCTGGTAATGGCTCGATCTTTTCATGCCGTCGGGAAAGAAGTTTTGCCCTGAAAATCCGTCCGGGAGATCGTGATCATATTGATAACCCCGATTGAATCCGAGTTCCTGCATCATCTTGGTAGGCGCGTTCAGGATATGCATCGGCGGTGGTGCCGACCCGGATTCCTTTGCCTCAATGCGGGCGGCTTTATAGGCCGCGTATCCGGCATTGGATTTCGGGGCCAGCGCCAGGTAGATTGCCACCTGTGACAGGGCCAGATCGCCTTCGGGGCTACCCAGCCTTTCGTAAGTATCCCAGGCACTCAGACACACGCGCGATGCCTCGGGATCAGCCAGCCCTACGTCTTCCCATGCGATCATGGTCAGGCGCCGCAGGATGAAGCGCGGGTCCTCTCCACCCTCAAGCGCCCGGTTGACCCAGTAAATTGCCGCCTCTGGATCAGAACCCCGGATCGACTTTTGGATCGCACTTGCGAGCGCATAGTGACTATCTGATGCGCGATCATGCTGTGCCGCCCGGCGGGTAAGCCGACTGGCAAGATCCTTTGCGCCATAGGTCTTTTCCGGCGGCCAGGCGATCACGTTCTCTACCATGTTCAGCAGGGCACGTCCGTCACCGTCCGCCATGGCACATAAAAGCGATCTGGCATCGTCTGTCAGCGGCAGGGGCGTGCCGGTCGCTACCTCAGCGCGCGCCAGCAAGCCTGCAAGCGCGCCTTCGTCAAGCCGTTCCAATACCATTACCTGACAGCGGCTAAGAACGGCGCGGTTTACGTTGAATGAGGGGTTTTCCGTTGTAGCACCGCAGACGGTAACGGTTCCGTCTTCCATGACGGGCAGTAGGGAATCAAGCTGCGCTTTGTTAAACCTATGGATTTCGTCGATAAACAGAAATGTACCGCGCCCGGCCGTGGCCCGATCACGCGCCGCCTGAAAGACTTTCTTGAGATCAGAAACCCCGCTGAAGATCGCGCTGATCTGCTCAAAGTGCAGATCAGTTGTCTTTGCCAAAAGCCGGGCGATCGTCGTTTTTCCAACGCCGGGCGGCCCCCAGAGGATCAAAGAGGTGATACGACCAGCCGCCAACATGGAGCCCAGAGGCCCATTTTCAGCAAGAAGCGTTTCCTGTCCGATGACGTCATCAATGGTCTGAGGCCGTAGCACGTCTGCCAATGGCCGTGCCTTTGTCGCTGCTTGGGTGTTTTCGGTCGCGCCTGACTGGCCAAAGAGGTCCATCCCCTACTCCATTCCTTTTGCTGCCAACGGAACATGGGCTTTTGTCCGGGTTTTGGCGGTAGTACGAACCTCGCAGATCTCTTGCAAGATATCATGAAGATCTAAGTTCCCAGGCCAAAACAGGTTGGTTTTTCGCGAAAAGGAAGAAAGCCTGGGCTGCGTCGCGTGTGTTTTCCGCGTCTCATGGACCGTGTTGATATGGTGCAGGGCATTTTTTTCACAAGTCCGGCGGGGGAAGGCAAGATCTTTAAACCTTATTAATATTTTGAAAATAACTTTCACAGCATGCGTATCATATGTTTCTTTCTTTTCCTTTCTGCCTGCGCCTCTCCGGCGCCGCAATTCTTTGGTGCGGTGCGCCATGATATCACCTTGGAGGGCCATCAGTTTGTGGTTTATCACAAGGGAGATCAGGCGGAGATCATTCGTATGGGGTACGTCAAACGCGAACATCGCGGCTCGCTTTTGATGCTGATGCAGCGTGCGGCCGAAGAGACTACCGGTTGTATCGTTGTTGCCCCCGTTCGCGGCCCGGCCTTGCCCGGCGATACAGGTGAAATACGGCTCAGGTTACGGTGCCCGGACGGCAATATCTAGTCGCGCCCGAACAGCCCCTTCAATGCACGGCTGACCAGGTTCGTGACGCGCGGCTTTTTCAGGCGCGTGAATGGCATCGGTCTGCACACCTCCATTGCCGCAACGCCAACGCGGGCGGTCAATGCGCCATTGACCACACCTTCGCCAAAGCGCCTTGAGACCTTTGATAAAAGCCCGCCGCCGGCCATGGTTTCGATCAGGTCATCGCCTGCCGCGACAGCACCCGTGGCCACCAGATGGGTCACCACCGTCCGCGCGAGGCGCAGGCTACCAAAGGCGCCGCCCCGGCCGCCGTATATCTCGGCCACGCGGCGGATCATCCGCAAATTCGCCGCAAGCGCCGCGAACACATCGGCCAGTGCCAGCGGCACCAATGCGGTTACCGTCGCGACGTTGCGCGCTGCGGCCTCCACCTCAAGCCGGGCTGCCGCGTCAAGCGGGGCCATCAGTTCGGCTTCGGCCAACCCCATCAGCGCCTCGGCGTCAAACATATCTGCTTTGCGCTCTCCCAGCCGGGCGCGGGCCCAATCCATTTCCGCTCGCCCGACGTAAAGCGCGGTAAGCTGTTCGACGACGCGGCGCGCCTGTGCCAGATCGTCAGAGGCAAGCGCCTCAGTTACCGATTTGTGAACCCGATCAAGCCGCCGCAACCGCGCCCACGCCGCCAATTCGCGCAACGCAAGCAACGCTGCCGCCAGAATGAAGGCACCAAACAGCCCCGCTGCAACCCACCCCAGAACCGGGTGCGCCGCGATCAACCCGTTCACATAGTTCCATGCCGCCACCGAGGCCAAAAACCCCGTCAGCGCCAATGTCGCCTGCCAGAAAAACCGCGTCAACCGCGATGCCGGGCGCGCTGCAAGACGGGTGGCGATTTGCATCGCGCGACCTTCGGGTAGCGGCGGGGGGGGGAGGTGGTCGGGTACGGGGGGGGCCTCGGCCGGGGTGGGGGCAGGGCTGTCCATCTCGATCAGGACGGGTTTTCTGGGGGGTATGCTCATTCGTTTTACAACCTGTCACCAATCAGGAATTCTGCCGCGCGATCCAATCGGATATGTGGGGGGCCTTCGCCGGGGCGCAAGTGTACCGGGGCCGGAGCAAAGGACATGATCGCATAATCTGCATCCAGCCAGCGCGCGGCGCCGCTGCGCGCAGGGGACAAAAGCTGCGCGGGGTCATTGGGTAATTCGCCGGGATAAAAGGCGGCGCGGCGGCCATCGGCCAGCGTGCCGCGCACCGCGTCAAGGGTGGTGCCTTCGTGGGGGATGGTTTCTTCGGTTGTGGTACGCAGGGCGGCCAGCGACAGAGCCGCCGTTTTTGCCCCGGCAAAGTTGGCGTGGTCGCTGGCCTCGCGCAACATGGCCTGTGTGATCATTGTCAGGCGGGCGTGTTGGGTGTGGTGAAGATGATCGGCCTTGGTTGCGGCGAACAGGATTTTTTCGACCCGGTGCGCCCCCAGCAGACTGGCCAGCCAGCCACTACGACCGGGGCGGAAGGCGACCAGGATTTCGGCCATGGCGCGCCGCAGATCCTCTAGTGCGGCGGGGCCTGCGTGGATTGCGCCCAGCACATCCATCAGCACGACCTGGCGGTCGATCCGCGCAAAATGGTCCCGAAAAAAGGGTCGCACGACCTTTGATTTATAGGCCTCATAGCGCCGCTCCATTTCACGCCAAAGGCTGCCGCGCGGGGTTTGCGGCGGTGACGGCAGCGGCGCAAAGGTCAGCACGGGCGAGCCGGCCAATTCCCCCGGCAATAAAAACCGGCCGGGCGAACAGTCAGACCAGCCTGCTGCACGGGCATCCTGAAGATGGGCGGTGAAACGTGCGGCCAGATCTTGTGCGGTGGGTTCGTCCAGACGCTGCGCGGGGTCGGGCAGCGCGCCAATGTAGCCTTCGGCCCCGGGGCGACCCGGCAAGCGGGCCAGCACCCCTGCGGACCAGTCGGCGTAGGATTTGCCCATCAGGCCAAGGTCCAAAAGCCATTCGCCGGGGTAATCGACGATATCCAGATGTACCGTTCGCGGGCCTCGGAGCGCACCCAGCATGCCGCGTGGCTGAATCCGAAACGACAACCGCAGCTCGGAGATGGCGCGGGTGCCTTCGGGCCAATGCGGGGTGGGTCCGGTCAGCGCCGCAAGGTGGGCCTCAAAGTCAAAGCGGGGCAGGGTATCGTCGGGCTGCGGTTGCAGATAGGCCGCTTGAATGCGCCCATCGGCGGCAGCGTGCAGCCCGGGCATCCGGCCGCGATCCATCAGATTGGCCACCAGCGAGGTGATGAAAACCGTCTTGCCTGCGCGCGACAGGCCGGTGACGCCCAGCCGGATCACCGGCTCAAACAGCGCCCCCGATACCGAAGCCCCAAGGCTTTCCACGCCGCGCGTCAACCCGTCTGCAATATCCCCGATACCCAAAATTTACCCCTATGCGTTTGGCTCAAGATAGGGGGGCGGGGCGCGGGTTGGTAGGGGGAAACGGGGCTGCCTGCCTATGCGCATTTCTGCCGTAGGGGTTTTGGCCAGGGCGCGGGGGGATTGTCAGCCGAAACCGTGCGGGCTAAGGCGGGGCATGGCCAGATATGCATTGAAAATCGAGTATGATGGCAGCCCCTTTGCCGGATGGCAGCGGCAGGCCGGCCAACCATCGGTGCAAGGTGCTGTCGAGGCGGCCTTGGCGCGGTTGGAGCCGGGGCCGCATACGATTGCGGCCGCCGGGCGCACCGATGCGGGGGTTCATGCGACCGGGCAGGTGGCGACAATTGATCTGACCAGGGACTGGGACCCGTTTCGCCTGTCAGAAGCGCTGAATTGGCACCTGAAGCCCGCGCCGGTGGCGGTTTTGGCTGTGGCGCGCGTGACCGATGATTTCCACGCGCGGTTTTCGGCGACCGAGCGGCGCTATCTTTTCCGGCTGGTGACGCGGCGCGCGCCAGTGGTGCATGACCGGGGTCGGGTCTGGCAGGTCCGAAACCCGCTGGACCCTGCGGCGATGCGGGCTGCGGCGGAATATCTGATCGGGCATCATGATTTCACCACCTTCCGTTCAACCATGTGTCAGGCGGCGTCGCCGGTCAAAACGCTGGATGCGCTGTCGATTGAGGTGCTGGAGATTCCGCATGGGCAAGAGATACGCTTTCACCTGCGCGCACGAAGTTTTTTGCACAATCAGGTGCGCTCGATCGTCGGCACGCTAGAGCGGGTGGGCGCCGGGGCATGGCAGCCCGAGGATGTGAAAGCGGCGCTGGCGGCGCGTAACCGTGCCGCGTGCGGACCGGTATGCCCGCCGCAGGGATTGTATTTATGCGGGGTGGGTTATCCTCAAAACCCGTTCAATCCGGATTAAAACCGCAAGGTAGGAACGTTTTGATCCGCACGATCCCGTCATCGGGTCAGCTATGCTGGACCTTGATTGCGACGAATGAGAGACTCGTGGTTAGATCATCTCTTGACGCTTTTTGCGTCATCGACATGTGTGGCATTCAACAGATTGATAATGGCGGACCCGGAGCGATTCGAACGCCCGACCCTCAGATTCGTAGTCTGATGCTCTATCCAGCTGAGCTACGGGTCCTTATGAGGGTGGGATTTAGTCGTGTGTCTTTGGGTTTGCAAGGGCAAAAAGCAACTTCTTTGCCAATGAAGTCCAACTGTGTTGCCGCTTTTTCAAGCAATGACCGCAAATTCATTATGCACTGGTTGCAGGGTGGCTAAGAGGCGCGGTCGGCAGCCTCCAGGGCCAGTTCCCGCGGTAGGTGCAGCATGAATTCCGTGCCATCACTATCCGTGCGCACCAGATCCAGCCGCCCGCCATGGCCGCGGACCAACTCGGCTGCGATAGCTAGGCCAAGGCCGGTGCCGCCCTTGCGGGTGCCGCCCTGAAAGGGTTGGAACAGATGATCACGGGCACGCCCGGGCAGGCCGGGCCCGGTGTCGCCCACGCGAACCCACCAACCGGCCTCTTCCTCGCCACCGCCAATTTCAACGGTGCCGGGCTTGCCGGTGGCCGCGATTGCCTGCCGGGCGTTACGCACCAGGTTGGAAAGCACCCTATACAGTTGCTCGCGATCCGCCCGGATCACCAGGTTAGGGGCAATATCGGTTACAAAATCGACCTGCACGGCATCAGCTGCCAGCGATTCACTTTCAACAATTTCTGTCACCAGACCGGCCAGCATGAAGCGTGAAAGACTTGGCGGCGGCTCTTCGGCGCGCCCGAATGTCAGCGTGGTCTCACACAGGTTGACCGCGCGCGAGATAGAGTTGACCAGCTTGGGCGCTGCGCGTTTCACGGCCGGGTCATGGCTGGCCTCCATCCGGTCTGCAAAAAGCTGCGCAGTCGTAAGAATATTGCGCAGATCATGGCTGATCTTGGCGACCGCCTGCCCTAGCTGTGCCAACCGTTCCTTTTGCCGCAATGCCGCCGTCAACTGCGTCTGCATCCGCGCCAACGCATCCTCTGCTACGCGCAATTCCTGGACACGCGCGGTGGGCGCGATGATCCGGCGCGCATCTTCGGGGGCTTCGGCGTAGGCAACCATATGTGCCACGACGCGTTTGATCGGCACGACCATCAGGCGACGCACCGCCAAAAACAGCAATAGCGCCGTCAGTACCGAAATAACCGCCGACAGCGTCAGCAACCTTAGCCCATACTCGATCATCGCGGTGCGCATCGGTTGGGTTTCCATGGTGACCTCAATCACCAGGCCACCCTTTTGAACCGGGTCGCCAATAATCCGGATCACCCGGTTTTCCGAATCAGCCAGTTGTTGCAGCGCATCGCGGATACGGCTGAGCCAAGTGCTTTCGCGCAAATCAAAAGACGCAAAAACCTTCTGCGGGATCGGGGATGACAGCACCAACTGGCGAACCTCGTCGCGGCGCAAGACAACGTTGAACACCCCGGCTGTTGACAGCAGCTCTGCCTCCAGATCCGGGGAAATCAGATCATCGGTAGTCAACAGGGCAAGCGAGGCGATCTGCGCGCGCTCAAGCCGCGTCAGTAGATAATCTTCGCGGTAGTTTGCCACCGACGGCAACAGGATCAGCACTTCCGCCAGCATGACAAACAGGCTTGTCAGCAGAAAAAACCGGCCTGAAAGTGTGTTCAGCAACATGCCCCACCCATCGCGTCTGCCGGGGACCGGGCGGGCCCCCGTGGCTGCCACGTTATTCAGGTTTACCAAACCCTTCAGCGGAAAAATAGCTGGGCATCGAAAGATTCGAAATCATCTTGAGAAAAACCCGGATGATGATTCGTCCCTGTATTATCCATGTTTGGACGTTTATCCGGTATCGTGCCGAGATGGGGGCAAGGGGCAGATAGACAGGGCGAAAAAATACCTGCAGTGAATTGACTTGCCGCCCAAGCCCGACTAAAGACCGGGCTTCGAATGACAGCGGCGCTCGAATCCGTAGGTTTGCGGGTGCCTGATACCGGAGAAGAAGCGATGAAACGCACGTTCCAGCCGTCGAACCTCGTTCGCGCCCGCCGTCACGGGTTCCGCGCGCGTATGGCCACCAAAGGTGGTCGTCGTGTGTTGAACGCCCGCCGCGCAAAGGGCCGCTCGAAGCTTTCGGCGTAAGCCAGTAGGCAAACGGCATGACACCGCCGGAGGCTCCCGCGACTGGCCCCATGGGTCAAGAACCGGGCAGCGCACCGGCGGTTTCCGTTTGCCCGACCCCAACCCTCAGGGTTGAGGTTATTGCCAAACGCGCTGATTTTTTGCGCGCAGCGCAGGCCCGGCGCCAAGGCACGCCGGGTTTTTTGCTGCAAGCCCGTCCCCGGCGCGAGGGTGAGCCTGCGCGCCCGGATCTGGTGCGCATCGGCTTTACCTGTTCCAAAAAGGTTGGCAACGCGGTTGCCCGCAACCGTGCCAAACGCCGCTTGCGCGCCTTGGCGCAACAGGTGCTGCCGCAGGCCGCACGCCCGGGCTGGGACTACGTTCTGGTCGGCCGTGCCGAGACCACCGCAACGCGTGACTTTGCCCAGATGCTGGTGGACCTGACCCGCGCCCTGGGGCAGGTCCACAGCGCCTCGCCCCACCAAAAACAGCAACATACAGCCCGCAAATGACCCCGCTTGCCCATATTCTCGCGCTGCCCGTTCGTGGCTATCGCCTTGTGCTTAGCCCCTGGGTCGGAAATGGCTGCCGCTATCAGCCCACCTGTAGCGCCTATGCGCTTGAGGCGCTGGAAAAGCATGGCGGGATAAAGGGCGGCTATCTTGCCGCGCATCGAATCTGTCGTTGCCATCCTTGGGGCGGGCATGGCTACGACCCGGTGCCCCCCGTGAAAGGACAAGACGATGCTGGATGACGCCGACGACATTCACCCGCTGTTTCAGGGCGCCCCCACCTCGACCGAGTTCAAAAAGCTGCGCAAACGCATCGTGCGCCAGGTCCGCGACGCCATCGAAACCTATGGCATGATCGAACGCGGCGCCCGCTGGCTGGTCTGCCTTTCGGGCGGAAAAGACAGCTATACCCTGCTGGCGATCTTGCACGAATTACAGTGGCGCGGGCTGTTGCCGGTGGATCTGCTGGCCTGCAACCTTGATCAGGGCCAGCCGGGGTTTCCCGCCACTGTCCTGCCGGAGTTTCTGGCCCGGACAGGCGTTGCCAACCGCATCGAATACAAGGACACCTATTCCATCGTCGTCGACAAGATCCCGCAGGGCCGTACCTTTTGCAGCCTGTGTTCACGCTTGCGCCGCGGCAACCTCTACCGGATCGCGCGCGAAGAGGGGTGCTCGGCGGTGGTTCTGGGGCATCATCGTGACGATATTCTTGAAACCTTTTTCATGAATCTGTTTCACGGCGGGCGTCTGGCGACAATGCCGCCTAAATTGCTGAATGAGGATGGCGACCTGTTCCTCTACCGCCCTCTGGCATTTGTGGCCGAGGCCGACTGTGAAAAATTTGCCCGCGCGATGAACTATCCGATCATTCCGTGCGATCTGTGCGGCAGTCAGGACGGGTTACAACGCCAGCAGGTAAAGGCAATTCTTGACGGGTGGGAAGCGCGCAGCCCCGGCCGACGTCAGATCATGTTCCGCGCGCTGATGAACGCCCGCCCCTCACATTTGCCGGACCCGAGCCTGTTCGATTTTGCCGGGCTGATGCGCGCTGTTTCAGATAATCCGGCGGATTTGAACAAAATACCCCCCAAGTTGCGCGATCGGGATTAACCGCTCACACAGAATTGCAGCCTACTTTACTTACTGACGGCGGTTTTCGCCTTCAAAGAGGGTATCCAAATGGCGCAGCAATCAGGCCGGGACAGGCATTTTACAGGGGCAGTCAGGCCAGAAATTCTGGTGTTTGCGCCCGCAATCGGGTTGGCACTTTTTTGGTTTGGCCCAGAGGCGATGCTGTTGATTGTTGCCCTGGCTTTGGCCGTCGGCTGGATGACCCGTCCCATACACAGGATGAATAATGTAGAAGAACCCGGCCGCGATGGTGCAACTGGCCTGCCGTTGCGCAGCCATGCCGTCGCGGCATTGCACCGCGCGCTGGCAGAAACCCCGGACACGGGCCGCGGCACGGCAGCTCTGGTTCTGGGAATAGATCAGCCAGACAGAATTGCCGATACTGATGAAATCCTGCGCCGTACCGCTGACCGGATTCGCGGTGCCTTGCGTGATGCCGATGTCATAACCCGGCTTGATGGTGCACGGTTTGCAATCGTGCTGAAGCCTACAGTGCGACCTGATCTGGAAAGCATGATTCAGCTTGCCGCACGCCTCCAATCTGCCACCGAAGCACCGCTTTCCGTCGATATGCGCACAATCCATGTCACTACCCATATTGGGTTTTGCCTGATCAGCCGCACCCCCGAACGCACCGGCGAAGCAATGCTGCATGCTGCAATCACCGCCGCAGACGATGCCGCGCACAATCCGCCCAGTGCAATCCGCGCCTATTCGACAGAGCTACAAAAGGCGACCCAAGCGCACAGCACACTGTCATCCGAGGTCGCTGCGGCGTTGGAAGATGGTACCATAGTGGCCCATTTTCAGCCGCAGCTGTCGACAGATACTGGCAAGGTGTCGGGTTTTCAGGTGGTGCCCTGCTGGCTGCATCCCGAACGCGGCCTGCTGCACGAGCCTGACATCAGCCCTGTAATAGAGGCTGCCGGTATCGCACAGCGGCTGATGGAGGTGATGCTATACAATACCTTTAGCGCGATTCGCGGCTGGGACAGTGCCGGGGTGGCAATCGGCGCTGTCTCCATTCATGTCACGACCGAACAATTGTTGAACCCGAAATTACCAGAATGGCTGCGTTGGCAACTGGACCGGTTTGATGTGCCAGCAGATCGGTTACGACTGGTGATAACCCAGAAGATTGCCGGGCAATTGGATCACGACATTGTGGCCCTCAATTTGTCTACCTGCGCGCAAATGGGGGTCCACATCGAACTGGCCGGATTTGGTGAAGGACCTATCTCCATGACATCCATCCGCCGGACAGCCGCAAAACAGGTTCGCCTTGATCGCAGTTTTGTGACACGAGTGGATACTGACCCCGAGCAGCAACGGTTGGTCGCCGCTATTTTGTCAATGGCCGCGGGCATAGGTGTCGACACCATAGCAGAGGAGGTCGCCACTATAGGAGAGCACGCCATACTGGCGCAATTGGGGTGTGACCATGTCTTGGGCCCTGCAATCGCCCGCCCCATGCCTTATGATGAGACCATCAGTTGGCTGCAAAGACACAATAAAAAACTTGATGCGACCCCGCGTATGGGGCGTGAACGCAAGCGGTGATACGTTTCGTGGGAAAGGTCAGGTCAAACCGGGGCCCCCTTTAGATATCTAGGGCGCCGCATGCCCGTCAGTTCGCGGCGCGACGGACAGGCTTTGATCGCCCTGTAACCCATCAATACGTCCAAAACAGTCGATACCTGTTGCTGCCGGGGGTAAAACTGCTTGACCTTTCCTTGCCCCTTCTGTTGAACCACCCCATCCCCGGAACAGGTTGGTGGACTTTCCAGATGGAAGATCAAAACAAGAATCTCATTCTCGCGACCGTGCTCTCCTTTCTGGTGATCTTGGTCTGGTATACGCTTTTCTCCCCGCCAGAGGTTGCGCCCATCGATGAGGCTCCTGTTACGATCAGTCAGCCCGCCAGCACCGTGCAGCCCACAACGGCAGAGCCCCTGTCGCCGGCCCAACCTGACAGCACTGGTGCTGAGGTTGCTGCCGCACCACGCATGACGATCGAAACCCCGCGTCTTGTTGGGTCGATTTCCCTGCTGGGTGGGCGGATCGATGATTTGTCACTGAAGGACTATCATCAAACGCTAGATCCAAAATCCGGCTTGGTGCGCCTTTTGGCGCCAGCCGGTGGTACCGATCTGTCGGCGGAAAAGCCCTACTACGCCGTTTACGGGTGGCTACCCGCCGGGGACCTGGATCCAGCGGCGGTTCCGGGACCGAAAACACTTTGGCAAGTTGAAAGTGGCACGACGTTGACCCCGAAGACGCCGATTTCCCTGAAATGGGACAATGGTGCCGGGCTCGTTTTTCACCGAACAATCTCGGTTGACCAAAATTACCTGTTCACCATCGAACAGTCGGTTGACAACACCACCGATGCTGCCGTTCGGCTCGCTCCTTATGGGATCGTTGCACGGCAAGGCAAACCTGACACGCAGAACTATTACGTTCTGCACGAAGGCGCTGTGCGGATGTCGGATGGCAAATTGCAAGAAACCAAATACAAGAATATCGTCGATCTGGCGCCGTTGGAGCGCGAGGGCCTGGCGGATGTTGTCGATGTTACCCAGGATGGCTGGGTTGGTTTTACCGATAAATACTGGATGACCACCCTTGCACCAGAATCCGGGCAACCATTCACCTCGGTGATAAAATACGCCCCGACGGCTGACATTTATCAGACCGAGGCGCGGCTTCCGGTGATGGAAGTTGCAGCGGGTCAAAGTGCTGACGTGGCGACGCGGCTGTTTGCGGGCGCCAAGGAATGGGAAACCATCAAGAAATACGAGACCAGCGCCGGTATCAAGGGTTTTGTCGATTCGATCGACTGGGGTTGGTTTTTCTTTATTACCAAACCCATGTTCTGGCTGCTGCACACGCTGCATGGGCTGATTGGCAATATGGGATGGGCGATTATCGCGCTGACCATAACGATCAAGGCGCTTGTTTTCCCATTGGCCCGAAAGTCTTACATCTCGATGGCGAAGATGAAAGAGCTTCAACCCGAGATGGAGGCGCTAAAGGCGCGCGTTGGTGACGACAAAGCCAAAATGCAGCAGGAAATGATGGCGCTCTACAAGCGCGAAAAGGTCAACCCCGCTGCGGGTTGCCTGCCGGTTCTGCTTCAGGTTCCGATCTTCTTTTCGCTTTACAAGGTGATCTTCGTTACAATCGAACTGCGCCACGCCCCGTGGTTTGGCTGGATCAAGGACCTTTCAGCGCCTGACCCTTCATCAATCCTCAACCTCTTTGGCCTGCTTCCATATGCCAGACCAGAGCCAGACTCGCTGCTGTTCATTCTGTCGCTGGGCGTCCTGCCTATCTTGTTGGGTATTTCGATGTGGCTGCAGCAAAAGCTGAATCCGCAACCGACCGACCCGACGCAGGCGATGATCTTCACCTGGATGCCGTGGGTATTCATGTTCATGCTGGGTCGGTTTGCCTCGGGTCTGGTGCTCTACTGGATCGCCAACAACACCATCACGTTCCTCCAGCAGTACACGATCATGTCGATGCACCACAAACGGCCCGACATTTTCGGCAACATTCGTGATGGGTTCAGACGCAAGAAATCGGCTGAAACACCGAAAAAGTGACCTGTCGCGCGCAGGCCGCGATTGCGGTGCGGCCATAATGAAAACGCGCGCCCCAAATTTGCGGGCGCGCGTTGGGTTTTGAGCGCCGGCGGGCCAAGACGCAACCTTCGGTCAGCGGCCACATTGCTTCGGACATATGCCGAAGGGATGGAACGCGGTAACACTGCAACGGGTGATATAATTGAGGTGCTATGATGCAGATGGAATTCCTACTTGCCCCTGAGCCGGAATTTGACGCCCGCGAAAAAGGGCGGTTGATGTTCGCGGGCGCCGTGGATTTTGTCAAAGGCGTTGTGGCAATGGACGGCCTGCCCCCCGCAGACCGGTTGGAGGTTTGCTTTGCTGGCCGTTCCAATGTTGGAAAATCTAGCCTGATCAACGCGTTGACTAACCGTAAAAACCTTGCTCGCGCCTCAAACACCCCAGGTCGGACGCAAGAGATCAACTATTTCACCGCCGCTGATCGCTATCTTGTCGATTTGCCCGGTTATGGCTATGCCGAAGCACCCGTTGCCGTGGTCGCCAAATGGCAGCGGTTGCTCAAGTCCTATCTTTCGGGCCGCTCAACCCTGCGCCGGGCCTTCGTGTTGATTGATACGCGCCATGGCATCAAGGCGGTCGACGACGAGATTCTGACCCTGTTGGACAGGTCGGCGGTCACCTTTCAGGTGGTCATGACCAAGGCTGACAAGGTCAGCGCCTCGGAACGTGAAAAGATACTGGCGCAAGTTCGCGGAGCGCTGGCGAAACACCCGGCGGCCTACCCTGAGATTATCGTGACCTCTTCCGAAAAGGGCGAAGGGATCGAAACGCTTCGCGCCATCATCGCCACGCTTAGCTAGGCCGGTGGGGCGCATTCAAGGCCCCCGACCTCAGGGAATTCAGACATGCTGCCCGGCATTCACCTCGATTTCGGTGCCGGTGACGTAGCTCGATTGATCTGAGCATAAAAACCAAATCACATCCGCTACCTCGCTGGGCTGACCAAGGCGGCGCAGCGGCAAGTTCTCAACGATTTTTTCGGTGCCCGGCGACAGGATTGAGGTTTCAATCTCGCCCGGCGCGATGGCGTTGACGCGCACCCCCATCGGGCCAAAATCATGCGCCATTTCACGCGTCAGTGCCTTGAGCGCCGCCTTTGACGTCGAATAGGCCGCGCCCGCGAACGGATGCACCCGGCTTCCCGCAATCGACGTGACATTGACGACCGAGCCACGGGCCGCAGAAAGCTCTGCCCGCAGCCCACGCGCCAGCACGATAGAGGCAAAGAAATTGACATGAAATACCTGCCCCCAGGCACGCAAGTCTGTGTCCAGTGTATTCAAACGGCTGCCACCGGGGCCCTTGGGCGAAATACCTGCGTTATTGACCAGTGCGTTCAGGCGGCCGGGCAGCTTGGCGCGGATCGTTTCAATCGCTGCAATCGTTTTTGACGGGTCGGACAGGTCCAGTTGGATATGGTCCTCTTGGCCACCACCCCAAGGGCATTTTTGGGGGAAAGGTTCGCGTGAACAGGTAATGATCCGCCACCCCTCATGTGCGAATCGTTGCACTGTGGCGTGGCCAATTCCACGGCTTGCCCCGGTCAGAACCATCACCTTGCGGTCATCATGTGTCATTTTCAGCCCCCTATCGCGCCGTGAACCCTAGTCTTTTTCTCGGCACGCGCAACAGGGGCCGAAACCCTTGGCAGGCCCGCGCTAACACCTTAACACTTCAATCCTGTCCTGGGGGCCAAAATGAGAAAGCAGACCATGAACCGTGATTGGATCGCCACCGCCCGTACCCTATCCGAGGCGCTACCCTATATGCAGCGTTACACCGGTGCCGTCGTTGTGGTGAAATTCGGCGGCAATGCGATGGGCGACGACGAGGCGATGGCCGAATTTGCGCGCGACATCGTCTTGATGCGGCAGGTGGGCATGAACCCTGTCGTCGTGCATGGTGGTGGGCCGATGATCAATGATCTGCTGGCCAAACTGGGAATCAAATCAGACTGGGTGCGCGGCAAGCGGGTGACTGACAAGGCCACCGTCGAAGTGGTGGAAATGGTCCTTTCAGGGCTGGTGAACAAGCGTATCGTGCAGGCGATCAACGATCAGGGCGGCCGTGCGGTTGGGATCTCGGGCAAGGATGATGACCTTATGGTCTGCGAGGCGGACGACCCCGAATTGGGCTTTGTCGGTCGCCCGGTGGAAATGAACGTGCAGGTCCTGCGAGATCTTTACGGCGCCGGAATCATCCCCGTGGTAGCCCCTGTTGCCACCGGTATGGCCGACAACGAAACATTCAACGTCAACGGCGATACCGCAGCCGGCGCCATTGCGGGTGCGCTCAAGGCTGACCGGTTGTTGCTGCTGACTGATGTGTCGGGCGTAAAAAACGCCTCTGGCGATGTGATGACTCAGTTGACCCCAGAAGAAGTGCGTGACCTGACCGCCGAAGGCGTGATCGCAGGTGGCATGATCCCCAAGACCGAAACCGCCCTTAAGGCGTTGGCAGATGGCGTGCGGGCCGTGGTCATTTTAGATGGCCGGGTGCGCAACGCCTGCCTTTTGGAGCTGTTTACCGATCACGGCGCGGGTAGTTTGATACGGTCGACCGCGCCGCGGGTTACGCCGCGCGGCGTATGATGATTGCGCCGCTTGAAAACGCTGCTGCGGGCCAGAGGCTTTTCATCTCTGGCGCATTTCACCCCGGCCCCAAAGATGGGCTGCCGGGGGTAGGCACGCTGGTCTTGCTCTCTCCCGCCGAGCCGGGTTTCTGGGCGTATGTTACCGCAAGCGCTGAATTTTCCGACGGCTTGGACAATCCGTTGGATCGCTGGTCGCAGCGTGTTGTCGGGCAATTGGCTAAGGATTTTGGTGCCACGGCGCACTTTCCCTTTGGCGGTCCGCCCTATGCGCCATTCTACGATTGGGCACTAAGGTCTGGCCGTGCTTGGGCCTCTCCGGTGGCGCTGCTGGTGCATGATGAAATGGGCCTGTTCGCCTCTTACCGGGGTGCTTTGGCCTTTGCGGATCATATTCCCTTGCTTTCTGCCCCATCCCAGTGTCCTTGTGTCGGGTGCGCCAAACCCTGCCTGCATGCTTGCCCCGCGGCCGCATTGGGCGCGCACGGCTATAATGTGCCCGCCTGCCATGAATATTTGGATTTGCCTGCGGGAAAAGAATGTCTTTCTTTGGGGTGTAGTGTTCGCAGCGCTTGCCCGGCAAGCCTTGCCTATGGCAGGCTGCCCAAACAATCTGCATGGCATATGAGGCAATTTCACACATGACACCGCAAGGACACCGCCGCCTGATCCTCACACGTCACGCAAAATCGTCATGGGACGACCCGCTGGTTGCTGACCACGACCGCCCGTTGAACGCGCGCGGCGTACATGCAGCGCATGAACTGGGGGACTGGTTGGCGTCGCGCGGTTATGAGCCCGAAGAGGTTTTATGCTCTTCCGCCCTGCGCACCCGCCAGACCTGGGACGCTACCGCCGCCGCCGTGTTGGAGGTGCGCCCGACCGTGCGCATTCTGGATGATCTTTACAATGCGTCACCCGACAAGATGCTCGCGCTATTAAAAACCGGAAAAGCGCAATCAGTAATGATGATCGGCCATAACCCCGGCATTGCCGAATTTGCCCGAACCCTGCCGGCCCGCGTGCCGGTAAACCCTGATTTTGTGCGCTACCCTACCACGGCAACGCTGGTGCTCGATTTTCAGATCGACAGTTGGGCAGATCTACGACCGGGCGAGGGCTCTGTTCTTGATTTTTTCCTGCCAGCCGGGCGCTGAAAAACAAAACGCCCCGGGCAATATCTGGTGACGCATTCCGGGATTTGGGTCACAGGTAGATCTCGACGGAAAAAGCTTCCCTTGCGGCGGTTGAACTCGCACCCAGAGATCCGCTTCACATTGGAAGGGCGCATCGAGTTTCGCTCGCGCCAGCCTACAACTTGATCTCCGGTAACGCCTCATCGGAAACTGCATTGTTGTTGATGAGCGCCTCCTTCGCCCTGGCCTCAATTTGCGCGAGATAGCCTCTGTTCGTTATCAGCACGCGAAGCGATGAAATCAATCCCTTCGAGTCCGGCTCTATCACCGCCAGAACAAAATCCTCGCCACACTCAGCAGGAGAGGTTTCGAAGTGGCTGATCGGCCAAAGGGGATTTGAGCTGGGGAGTGGGACTTGAGTATCGTCCTGGCCAACAACCGGATAGGTCTTATTGAATCCTGGGTAACCGCTTCGATTGAGCGCCTGCGCCTCAAAGTCGAGCTGCGATACCGAGCTTGACAGCAATTGACTGCATTTGAATGCATTCGTCTGCGCCATCTGCCTCTCTGTCTCGAGCTGAATGAGCTCACCAGTGGTCAGTTCACCTTCTGGCACCGGGTCAGCCTCCGGCGCCGCGCGATACCAGTCGAAGGCGCCATCCTGTTGCGTTGCGAAGCTCCCGTATTTCTCCACCAGCAGGGCTTTCACTGCCTCAGGGGCGGGTCGCGAACCCTCCGCGAAGCTCAGTGTCCGGGCAATACCGGTGACGGGATCGTCGGGCAGAAGCGGCTCGTGGAAGATCGTCAGACTGTCGCCCCCGCCGTTGCGGACAAGGATTATCGACTCAGCAAGCGACCTCGTCGGCGTGATGATGTTCGGCAAGTTCTGTTGGTCTTTCCAGATCTCCCGACGTCCGTAGAGAACGATTTCCGGGTGGAAGGATTCCTCGATATCCGGCAAGATCGCGCCAAAGTCCTGACGAATACGGACACCGAGAAGATCGTAACCCGCCGGAGCCGCCGCAGCTTGTCCACCCGCCGTATCCGCGGCGACCGCGTTGCCGGCAGGTGCGACGGCGATCCGTGCAAGGACATTGGCCGCGACCTCCACCTGAGGGTCGCTGCCGGCCCGCAGTACGACGATCTCAGCCACACGCGCCACCATGGGCAACCTGGCCCTGCCGCCCTCTCCGCTGGGTGGGTCGGCGACGATCAGAACGCGAAAAATCGCGTCGGTGCCAGCGACTGCCTGCTGCAGGCGTCGCGCCTCATCTTCCGACATCGGGAAACGGATACCGTTATCGCCCACGTTGGCCAGCCGGAAGAGTTGTTCGCGCCGGATTCCGCTCTCATTTCGCGACAGCATCGCCGAATAGGCCAGATTCAGGTAGTCGAAGCCGAATGTCTGCGTTGCGAAGTCATACTCAGCATATCGGCCGTTTCCTGTCATCCAGAAGCCACCGATGTCAACGGGTTCCGCCGTTGAGGCGAGCATCTCGATCTCGTCACGTCGCGCGAACGAATCCTGCGATGTGGGGGGATAGACCGAGCCGATAAGTTCGACCCGGTCGCTACCGGTCGCTTGTGCGACGGCCGCGATGATATCACGCGGACGCGCAAGGGCGAAGCGCTTGTAGTCGACCGGCCCCTTTTCGTCGAACCAGAACTCGGAGACCGGGGCGGCAGTCTCGCCATAGGGTAAATCCTGCTGGTAATAGGCGCCCGATATCGGCATTGCAAAGATCACAATCTCGGGCTTGCCCCCTTGCCCGGGCAATTGCCAGACCTGTTTCATGCGGAAATCTATCCCAAGGCGGAACTTGCCGCTGAGGTTCGGCACCGGGCGCTTGTAGTTTTCAAGCACATCGGGAAGCGCGACGAAGACTTGCGAGATCGGGCTGCCGCCAAGTCCCGCGAGGTTGATTCTGGCCGCAAAAACCGAGGATTGAGGGCGGCCAAGCGACTGCGCGATACGAAGTGATGATCTCGTGTCGAAGCCATCATTCAGTCCGATCTTTGGATCTGGCGAAGTGACCCGTTCCCATCCGCCGCTTTCGATTGCGGGACTAGTGCTGAAGGTAAGGATGCCTTCGCCGGCGAAGAGGTCTGGGGAATAGCTGCCTGCCGGCTGCGCCAGATCCAGCAAAACCTGGTGTTCAGCCGTGCTGTCGAAATACCAGACCCGGTCCATGTCGGCGAGCTTGCTGGCTTGCCTTTCGTCTTCTGTTAGGGGCTTCGGCTTCAGCTGCTCGGAGGGGAACTCATAGATCGCACGCTCCGGCTGGCTTTCATAGTAAAGCTTGTAGGGACCGGTCCGGCGGATCGTGTAGAGGGAAACCGCTTCGCCCTCCGGCGCGCTGTCATTGGCCTTCGTGCGCCCCGAATGTGCGTCAAGTTCTGCATCGAAGCCGATGACCATCCGGTGCTGGGCCATCACATTGACGAATTCCTCGGCCCGGTCCGGCGCGAGCAAGATCCTGGCGGGATAGTCGCCCGTTTCGATCGTGGGCTGGAAACGACCGTGATTGATCGTTCCGAGCGCGGGCCGGGGAATGCGGCCGGCCATCGCCTCGTTGCCGGTCGCGCAGGATTTCGCGAAGTTGGCTATCTCGAAGGATTGCGTATTGAAATCGTAAAGTGGTGATCGGGTTTCCGGGTTGGGCTTCAATTCCAGTAGGCAATAGAAGCGGACGGGGACCGGGGTTTGGGGCCGCATTCCCGGCAGAACCTGCGCCAGGCGCTGCCGGAGCAAGGCATCGAAACGCTGGCGTTCAAAATCGTTCTCCAACAACTTCGTCGAGACGAATTCCGAGATCGATATCCCAGAAGGTGTTCGAGGAGTCGAAAGAAATGTAGTAACGCGCGGTGAAAGCACACCGTTTTGGGCCTGTGTGGCGATGGCGCGCATTTCCTCGGTGGCCAGAAGATCACCGGCCCAGAGCGGCAGGTTCCCAGCGGAAAACCTCGGGTCACTCGTGGTCATGCCGACCAATTCGAAGAGCTTCCACAAATCCTTCTCCTGCCCGGTGTAGTAGTTGAATATGGCCGGACGGCCCTCCGCCACGGGAATGTCGGACGCCAGTTGCACGGCACCAGCCGAAGTTGGGCTTCCCGGTATCTCCGGGTTTGGCGCTTGGGGCGCTATACGCGTTCCCCCGGCCAAAGATGTTCCGCCACCGAACTGCGCGATCCTGTTGGTCATCATCCTGGACAGGCAGTTGACATCCCCGCCACAGCGATCCCTTTGGGTGAGCCATGCCCTTTGCTCGGCCGCAAGGGCAGGGGCGCGAATCGTGGAAGCGGAATTTCTCTGGGCGGCATAGGCATCGGAGAGGGCGCGATCCAGTTGCGCAAGCTCCGGTGTCCGGCAGATCGCCATCTCGGCGTCGGTGGAGGCTCGCCGGCAATCGAAGCTCGGTGTGATCGCCTGACCACCGGCCGTCGGAGTTGCAACATCGAGATGCGCCGTGGTGGGGGATCCGGCGACGCTTCGCAATCTGGAAACGAGTGCCGGGCTGGACTGGCCGGTTGGCAGAATTCCTTGAGCCGTCTCGAACTGTCGTATCGCATCTGATGTCCGGCTCCCCATAACGCCATCTACCGGCCCTAGGTCATAGCCGAGTCGCGTCAGCAGAGATTGGGTTTCGTAGACCTGGCCCGCATCGTAGGCTGAAACCCGTGGCGTCTGGGCCGGAACCTTCGGAGCGGTCGGTATCTGTTGCGGTGGGGCCGCCTGTGGCTTCTGAAGACCTCTCAGGATCTGATTGCCGAGATTAACGATATCACCAGCATCCAGGTTCTGGCCAATTGCCGGTAACGGTGCGACGGCAAGCATGCTCATGAAAACAATAGGTCGAATGGCCACTGCGATTTCCCCATTGCTGGGCGTTGAACAAGGCGGGTTTCGCATTTGTGAGCATGAATCGCTCAACGATGCATTTTGCTTCAGTAGTGAAGAGTGTAGCATACCCCGCCAGATTGAACCAAATTACAAAAAAATCAGCCAAAATATGCGTGCGCCAGATTGATTTCCCAAGGGTAACGTATTCCCCCATCGTCGGAACTTGGCTCATTCGGCTCCATCTATGCCCCCTGCGGAAACGTTCGCGACGATCTTCTCGACTGCTTTGGTCTCTCGTAACCGCGCCATTGGCACCGCCTGCCTGACGCTGGGGCGATGATCTAAGACACGTGTTTAACTACGTCGTTAACGACGTGTCTTATGCGGGGTCAGCGATGCGTGGCGAAATTCTTGGAGTGGAGCGGCGACGGCTTTGGCGAGATGAGGACAAGCTCGAGATCGTCACATCGGTGGGGATTGGCGGAGCAACGGTGACACAGGTGGCGCAGCGTCATGAGGTGACCAGGCAGCAGATTTACAAATGGCGGCATGAGCGGAAGAAGAAAGGCCTGTAGTCGCCTGCGGCCGGGGCGGTCTTCTTTCCGTTGGAGATTCCAGTGGCGGCCAGAGTTCCTGTGATGCAGCCTTCAACTGCCGAAACGCCGCCATCGAGCGTAGTTGAGTTACGCTTGCGGGATGGCTGCGGTTTGCACTTTGACAGCGCCATGGACCCAGCCGCACTGACGTCCCTGATCCGAGCGGTGGAAGCCGCATGATCGGGCCTGGGACTGGTGTTCGGGTGTATCTGGCCTGTGGTGTGACAGATATGCGAAAGGGGATCGCGGGGCTGGCGGCGCTGACCCAAGATGTGCTGCGTCAAAAACCCGCCCGTGGGGCGGTGTTTGCATTCCGGGGGCGCCGTGGTGACCGGATCAAGCTGCTGTATTGGGATGGTCAGGGATTTTGCCTTTATTACAAAGTGCCGGAGCGTGGCCGTTTCCCTTGGCCAAGCGCCAAGGATGGGGCGGTGCGGATGCGGTGGCCGAGAAGGATGACGCGCCCATCGACGAAGGGCACGACGAGCCCGCCATTAATGAACCTTCTGCGCCCGCTTTGCGTCGCCGGCCGCGTGTCTCGGATGCGACGCCGCGCGAGCGCCGTGAGCTTGATCCCGGTGCCTGCTGCCCGGACTGCGGCGGCGATCTGCGCGTAGTGGGTGAGGATGTCAGTGAATTGCTCGATATGATCGCCGCTCAGATGAAGGTGATCTGTTACCCGGCAGTCGATTGCCTGCAATCGATGAGAGGGCAGATCGCCCGGATCAAGAAATCCTGCCGCCGCTGCGAGCGGATGGTGCAGGAGCCGGCCCCCAGCCGCCCGATCCCGGGCAGCATGGCCCCTCTCGGCGATTGCAGGCAATCGCCTGCCGGGCAACGGGATCCGAACCTGCTGGCGCATGTTCTGGTCTCGAAATTCGACGACCACCTTCCCCTCTATCGCCAGCACGAAATCTT
>NZ_JBLJBV010000053.1:0-3869 GCF_047638075.1 Phaeovulum sp. | reverse complement strand
TGGCCGCCCATACCCGATAGCGTGCTGGCGATCTGGCGGGCGGTGGCCGGGGTGGACCGGCTACCCGAATGCTGCCTGATCAACTTTTACGGCGAAGGCGCGCGAATGGGGCTGCATCAGGACCGCGACGAAGCCGATTTCGGCTGTCCGGTCGTGTCGGTCAGCCTGGGGGATGACGGGCTATTTCGCATCGGCAACCAGACCCGTGGCGGCGGCACCCAAAGCGTCTGGCTGCGCTCGGGGGATGTGATGGTGATGGGCGGGCCTGCGCGGTTGACCTATCACGGGGTGGACCGGATCGCCTATGGCACATCGCCACTGATGCCAAGCGGCGGGCGCATCAATCTGACACTGCGGGTTGTAACCGGCCGCGCGTCTACCGCCCCGCCCCCCAACTGACAGAGGCATGTTGACGGGTATAAAATTCGCCCATCAGGCCAATCATCAGCAAGACGAGCCCCAGGATCAGCGGGTAGCTCCAGGATGAGTAATGCGGATTGTAATTGATGAACGTGTAGCCGCGCGCCTGGTCAATAGTGTGAAACAGCGGATTCCAGCTAAACAAGACCAGCATCTTGTGCGGCAACATATTGGCCAGAAACATCTTGCCCGACGCAATCATGTTGACGCGCATATACACCATTGTCACGACACCGAAAAAATCTGGTGCCCAGGGTTTGGCGGCCATGATGATCATGCCGATCGCAACCCCGGTAAACCATGCCAGCAGCACCATGGCCATTGCACCAACGGGGTCGTAAATCTCAATCGGGGTAAAGGCGACGTGATAGATATAGATCACCACCACCATCGACAAAACCTGAATATAAAGCGCCCCCAAGGCCGCTGCGCTGATCGACACAGCCGTGCTCATCGGTGAGTGTTTCATCATCTGCGATGTCGCCCCCTCAGACCCGGCCACCGCGCCCACCGCCTTGGTGTGGGTCATGAACAAAAAGATCCCGCTCATCACATAAAGCAGAAAATCGCCCCTCACTGCGGTACTACGCAGCCCCAGAACGTTGAACATCACATAAAAGGTCACCACCAGAACAACCGTCTGGACCATGTTCATCAACAGCCCGACAATCGCGTTGCCATGGGTTTTGCGGATGGAGCGGACAGTGCTATGGTAAATCAGTTCCAACAGGCTGAAGGTCGAGCCCAAGGTACTGTTGGTGCGTTTCGCCTTGAACATCTGGACCGTTTCCTGAGAATGGCAGTGCCTTGGCGCGATTATCGCCCCGATAACTTGCTGTTCCGTTTACGGCAGATCATAAGGTGGAAACGCCGGTGGATCAATCGTTCCGCTGCATGGCCGCCCAGGAGAAGAAAAATGGATCTTGATCGCCTTGTTACTGTCATGCGCCGCCTCGCGCTGGAGGCTGGCGACCTGATCATGGAAATCTACAACTCGGCCGATTTCGAGGTGCGAACAAAGTCTGACGACAGCCCCGTAACGGCCGCCGATGAGGCCGCCGATGCGCTGATCTCGGCGGGGCTGGCCGAAGCCTTTCCGCAAACCGTACTGGTCACCGAGGAACAGGCCGCCAGCCACGGGCAGACCGCCAGCACCTTCCTGATTGTCGATCCTTTGGACGGCACCAAGGAATTCGTGCAGCGGCGTGGCGATTTCACGGTGAACATCGCCTATGTCGAAAACGGTGTTCCACTGCGCGGCGTGGTTTATGCCCCCGCCAGGGGCCGGCTGTTCTACACGCTGGCAGATGGCCGCGCGGTCGAGGAACTGGGTGTCTTTGACAAGGACCAGATCGGTGAACAAAAACCGATCTCGGTTTCCGTGCCCGACAATCGCGCGCTGATGGTGGTCGCGTCAAAATCGCACCGCGATGCCGCGACCGATGCCTATATTGACCAGTATGCCGTGCGCGACATGACCAGCGCCGGGTCAAGCCTGAAATTCTGTCTTGTCGCCTCGGGCGAGGCTGATCTTTACCCCCGCCTTGGCCGCACGATGGAATGGGACACCGCCGCGGGCGATGCGGTCTTGCGCGGCGCGGGTGGTCAAATGGTGCGCTTTGACGACCATACCCCGTTTACCTATGGCAAACCCGATTTTGCCAATCCGTTCTTCATTGCCTATGCTCCGGGCGTTTTGTTGGTGAAATAATGTCAGTCCTGATCGTCATCCCTGCCCGCTATGCCTCGACCCGCTACCCGGCCAAACCTCTGGTGTCGCTGACCGGGGTGACAGGCGTTGCAAAAACCCTGATCCGCCGCAGTTGGGATGCGGCCATGGCGGTAAGGGGGGCCACGCGCGTTGTGGTCGCCACCGACGATGACCGTATCCGTTGTGAGGCCGAAGACTTTGACGCCGAAGTGGTGATGACCTCGGCGGACTGCCAGAACGGCACTGAACGCTGCGCCGACGCTTATGCGAGGCTGGCCTATGACTATGATATCGTTGTCAATCTGCAAGGCGATGCGCCCTTGACGCCGGCGTGGTTCGTCGAAGATCTTATCGCCGGACTGCGCGCCAACCCCGACGCCGAATTGGCCACCCCGGTCTTGCGCTGCGAAGGTGCGATGCTGGCCAGTTTGCGCGACGACCGCCAGCATGGGCGCGTTGGCGGCACAACGGCGGTGTTTGGCGTGGGTAACCGGGCGCTATACTTCTCAAAAGAGGTGATCCCCTACACCGGTGGTTCCTACGGCGCAGACCAGCCGACGCCGGTGTTTCACCATGTCGGCGTTTACGCCTACCGCCCGCAGACATTGGCCGACTACCCCACATGGCCCATCGGCCCCCTGGAAACGCTGGAGGGGTTGGAGCAGCTGCGCTTTCTTGAAAACGGCCGCACCGTTCTTTGCGTCGAGGTCGAGGCCCGTGGCCGCCAGTTTTGGGAACTGAACAACCCCGCCGATGTCCCCCGCATCGAGGAAATGATGGCAGCCATGGGGGTTGAATGACCCAAGCCGCGGCGCTGCGGACAAGCCTGATCATCGTTTCGCGGCACCGGCCTGCGGCCTTGGCGCGCTGCCTTGCGGCAGTGGCGCAGCTTGACCATGCGGCGTTTGAGGTGATTGTCGTGGCCGACCCGGCGGCACTGGTGCATGTGCCGTCCACAGCCAAAGCCGCAGCCTTCGATCTGCCCAACATATCCGCCGCCCGCAATGCCGGCCTCGCACTGGCGGCAGGCGAGGTGGTGGCGTTTTTGGATGACGACGCGGTGCCCGAACCCAGTTGGCTGCGCCGCCTGACCGCGCCTTTCGTCAACCCCGATGTGGTGGCAGCAGGCGGTTTTGTGCGCGCACGCAACGGCATCTCATTTCAGTGGAAAGCCAGCGTGGCCAATGCCCTGGGCGAAGCCTTTCCGCTGGACGTGGATCAATCCGCCCCCAGCCTGCACCCCGCCCGGCCCGGCATGGCGATCCGCACCGAGGGCACCAATTGCGCCTTTCGCCTTGGCGCCTTGGCGGCGATCGGCGGCTTTGACCCGGCCTTCCGCTTTTATCTGGACGAAACCGACGTGAATATGCGGTTGGCGCGCAACGGGCACCTGACGGCCATCGTGCCCATGGCGCAGGTGCATCACGGGTTTGCCGCCAGCGCCCGGCGCCACGCTGACCGCGCCCCCAAAACGCTGTTCGACATTGGTGCCTCATCTGCGGTGTTCTGGCGCAAACACGCCGATCCGGGCGCCGAGCCCGCCGCCCGTGCCCGGCTGATTGCGGCACAGCATAGCCGGCTGATCCGCCATATGGTCAGCGGCACGCTGGAGCCCCGCGACGTGGTCCGCCTGATCGCCACGCTAGAGGCCGGGCTGATGGAGGGGGCCAACCTGCCGCTGGGCCACCTGCCGCCGCTGCGCCTTGATCCGCCACCGTTCTTGCTATTTCCAACCGAT